>JBFFSW010000107.1:0-5477 GCA_041572195.1 Thiohalomonadaceae bacterium
GGCGGCGGCCAGCGCATGCTGCGGGTGGGACTCCAGCCCCGGATGGTAGACGCGCTTGATCCCCGGCTGCGCCTCCAGCCAGCGGGCCACCTTGAGGGCGTTATCGGAGTGGGCGTGCATGCGCAGCTTGAGGGTCTCCAGCCCCTTGAGGAAGACCCAGGCGTTGAACGGGCTCATGGTCGGGCCGCAGGTGCGCAGCACGCCATAGACCTCGGTGCCGACCAGCGCCTCGGAGCCGACCACCGCGCCGCCGACGCAGCGCCCCTGGCCGTCGATGTACTTGGTGGCGGAGTGCACCACCACGTCGGCGCCCAGGGCGAGCGGGCGTTGCAGCGCCGGGGTACAGAAGCAGTTATCCACCACCAGATAGGCGCCGTGGGCATGGGCCAGTTCGGCTAGGCGCGGGATGTCGGCCACCTCGGTGAGCGGGTTGGAGGGGGTCTCCAGGAAGAGGATCCTGGTCTCCGGGCGAATCGCCTGCTCCCAGGCCTCGTAGTCGGTCAGCGAGACGTAGCTGGTCTCGACCCCGAACTTGCCCATGTAGTTATTGAACAGCACCGTGGTGGTGCCGAAGATGGCCCGCGAGGAGACAATGTGATCGCCACTTTTGAGCAGCCCCATGCAGGTGGCGAGGATGGCGGACATGCCGGAGCTGGTGGCGACGCAGCGCTCGCCCCCTTCGAGGGCCGCCAGGCGCTGCTCGAAGGTGCGCACCGTGGGGTTGGTGAAGCGCGAGTAGATGTTGCCCGGCTCGCTGCCGCCGAAGCGCGCCGCCGCCTGCGCCGCCGAGTCGAAGGTGAAGCTGGAGGTGGGGAAGATGGGCTCGCCCTGCTCCCCCTCGCCGGTGCGCACCTGCCCGGCGCGTACCGCCAGGGTGTCGAAGCCAAAGTCGCCCCAATCGTCTTGTGAAATGGTCATCGTCAATCCTCTGTCTCGCGCGGGCACTAAAAAACCCGCTCAGCGTGGACGCCAAAGCGGGTTTTTCGACCCTCGCTTTAGCTGCATTTGTTAAGCGCCCGCAAGCTGAGCTCAAATCGGCGCTGTGAACTCAGGTTATGGCCTGAGTGGGCATACGTCAAGCCTTGTTGTGCAGCTCGATCACCGCCTGCGCCTCACGGTCCCGACCGCCCTTGGCGCTGTCGTTGCGCATGGCGTCGAGGTAGTTGAGGTACTTCTCATCCACATCGCCGGTGACGTAGTCGCCGTTGAAGACCGAGGCCTCGAAGCGCGGGAACTGCTCGCCGTGCTTGTGGCGCACCGCCTGCTCCAGGTCCGCCAGGTCCTGATAAATGAGTCGGTCGGCGCCGATGGCCTCGGCAATGCCCACATCATCACGGCCGTAGCCGATCAGCTCGGCGGAGGTGGGCATGTCGATGCCGTAGACGTTGGGGTGACGCACCGGCGGCGCGGCGGAGGCGAAGTAGACCTTGTTGGCACCGGCCTCGCGGGCCATTTGTATGATCTGCTTGGAGGTGGTGCCGCGGACGATGGAGTCGTCCACCAGCAGTACGTTCTTGCCCTTGAACTCCAGCTCGATGGCGTTGAGCTTCTGGCGCACCGACTTCTTGCGCTGGGTCTGCCCCGGCATGATGAAGGTGCGACCGATGTAACGGTTCTTGATGAAGCCCTCACGGTAGAGCACCCCCAGCTCGTTGGCCAGCTGCAGCGCCGAGGTGCGGCTGGTGTCGGGGATGGGGATCACCACGTCGATGTCGTGGTCGGGCCAGACCCTGGCGATCTTGCGCGCCAGCTTCTCTCCCATGCGCAGGCGCGCCTTGTAGACCGAGATGCCGTCGATGATGGAGTCAGGGCGGGCGAAGTAGACGTGCTCGAAGATGCAGGGTGAGTACTGGGCATTCTCGGCGCACTGGCGTACGTGCAGCTCACCGCCGGTGGTGATGAACACCGCCTCGCCGGGCTTGACGTCGGCGATCAGCTCGAAGCCCAGGGCGTCCAGGGCCACCGACTCGGAGGCCACCATGTACTCGGCCCCCTCCTCGCTCTCGCGCATGCCGTAGACCAGCGGGCGAATGGCGTAGGGGTCGCGGAAGGCGACCACGCCGTAGCCGATGATCATCGCCACCGCCGCATAGCCGCCGCGGCAGCGCTGGTGCACGCGGCTCACCGCCTCGAACACATCCTCGGCGTCGATGCGCATCTTGTCCTGGCTGTCCAGCTCATGGGCGAAGACGTTGAGCAGCACCTCGGAGTCGGAGGTGGTGTTGATGTGGCGGCGGTCGGTGCGGAACAGGTCGTCCTTGAGCTCGTCGGCATTGGTCAGGTTGCCGTTGTGGGCCAGGGCGATGCCGTAGGGGGAGTTGACGTAGAAGGGCTGGGCCTCGGCCGAGGAGGAGCAACCGGCGGTGGGGTAGCGCACGTGGCCGATGCCCATGCGCCCATGCAGCTGCAGCATGTGGTTGGTCTGGAAGACGTCGCGCACCAGGCCGTTGTCCTTGCGCAGGTGCAGGCGCCCCTCCTCGTCGCAGGTCATGATCCCGGCGGCATCCTGACCGCGGTGCTGGAGCACGGTGAGGCCGTCGTAGATGGCCTGGTTTACGGATGATTTTCCGACGATACCGATAATGCCGCACATGGTCGTTTTCAGCCCTCAGGGGATGGACGCGAAGCGCCCTATATTAGCTCAATAATGGATGGAGTTGGCGATATCCGGCGGCAGATAACCCCGCGCCTGAACCGCCAGCCCCTGAAAATAGTGGAGCAGCCTCGCCTGCTGCCACCAGGGGTCCTGGGGCATGGGGGTGAGGCCGCCGAGCAGCACCAGCACCACCACGATCAGGGCGCCGCGGGCGATGCCGAAGAAGATACCGATCATGCGGTCGGTGCCGGAGAGGCCGGTCTTCTTGATCAGGGTCACCGCCAGATAGTTGATGATGGCGGCGACGAACAGGGTGGCGAAGAAGAGGATGGCAAAGGCCACCGCCAGGCGTAGCGAGGGGACCTCGATATGCCCCTCCAGCAGCCCCACCAGGCGGTCGGCGAAGGTGAAGGCCACCCACAGGGCGATGATCCAACCGGCCAGCGACAGCGCCTCCTTGGTGAAACCGCGGTAGAGGCTGATCAGCACCGAGACGCCGATGATGGTGAGGATGGCGATGTCGACCCAGTTCATAAGTGCGCGCAGTGTACCAAATTAGGAGGGGTGGCGGACCACGATCCCCTTCAGCTGTGCCTTCTCCTCCAGACGATCACGCAGCTGCTCGGCCTGCTCGCGCTTGAGCTCGGGGCCGACCCGCACCCGATAGTGCATGCGCCCCTCCACCTTCACCTTCTCCAGATAGGCGCTGAAGCCCTTGGCGCGCAGGCCGTCGCGCAGGGAGGCGGCGTTGGCCTCCTTGTCGAAGCTGCCCACCTGCACCGCCCAGGCCAGGGCCTGGGAGTCCGGTGTGATGGGCGCGGCGGTGATCGCCTCGGGTGTCTCGACCTCGGGGCTCGGCTCCTCCACCACCTCGGCGGCGGCGGGCTCCACCTCGGGGGGCAGTTGCAGCGGGATCTCGATGGGGTCGAAGTGGAAGTCGGGGCGTTCCGGCACCGCGGAGCCGAAGTGCGGCAGGCTGGATGGGTCGTTCTGGTCCAGCAGCATGGGGATGAAGATCACCGCCAGCGAGATGAGTACCACCGCCCCCACCAGTCGCTGCTTCAACTGTTGATCCACATCCCGCTCCTCAATCCCGTCATTGCGCCGATTATACCAGCGCCTCGGCCACCGTGTGGAAGGAGCCGAAGGTGACCACACGATCACCCTCCCCCAACGCCGCCACACGGGCCTCGGCCACACTGGCGTGAAGGCTAAAGGCCGACACCCCCAGTTCGACCAGCACCTCGGCGAGACGTTCGGCCTCCGCCCCGCGCGGCACGCAAAGGGGCGCCAGGTGCCAGTGGTCGAAGAGGCCGACCAACGGCGCCAGCGCCCCGGCGATATCCTTGTCGGCCAGCATGCCCACCACGGCTCTACTCTTCGCCCGCGGCAGGGCCTTGAGATTCTCGGCCAGCTCGCGCGCCGCCTGGGGGTTGTGGGCCACGTCGATGAACTCCTCGACGCCGCTATCGTGAACGATACGCTGGAAGCGCCCCGGCAAGCTCACCGCGTGCAGCCCCTCGCGCAGCGCCTGACGGCTGAGCGGCAACCGCTCATCCAGGGCGAGCAGGGCCATCAGCACCCCGGCGGCGTTATTCAGTTGAAAGCGCCCGCGCAGGGCGGGGGTGGGCAGCGGCTCGATGCGGGCATCCTCCGGCCCCCACCAGCACCACCCCTCGCTCAGCGCCTCGACGCCGTAATCGACGCCCAGGCGCGCGAGCGGCGCACCGATGGCCGCGGCGTGATCGATGAGGGACTGGGGCGGCTGGGGGTCGGAGACCACCGCCGGGCGGTCGCCGCGCATGATCCCCGCCTTCTCGTAGCCCACCTGCTCGCGTGTATCGCCCAGCCAGTCGCCGTGGTCCAGGTCGATGGCGGTGAGCAGGGCGACATCGGCGTCGATGATGTTGACCGCGTCCAGGCGCCCGCCCAGCCCCACCTCCAGCACCGCCACATCCAGCTCGGCCCGCGCGAAGCAGTGGAGCGCCGCCAGGGTGCCGAACTCGAAGTAGCTGAGGGAGATGTCGTCACGGGCCTGGTCTATGGCCTCGAAGGCCTGGCACAGGGCATCGTCGGCGACGGGCTCGCCGTCGAGACGCACCCGCTCGTTGTAGCGGTTCAGGTGGGGTGAGGTGTAGGCGCCGACCCGGTAGCCCGCGGCCAGCAGGATGGCCTCCAGCATCGCCACGCTGGAGCCCTTGCCGTTGGTGCCGGCGACGGTGATGACGGCATGCTCCGGGGTGAGCAGGCCGAGGCGGTGGGCCACCTCGCCGACCCGCTCCAGCCCCAGCTCGATCTCACTGGGGTGAAGCGACTCCTGCCAGCGCAGCCAGCCCTCCAGCTTGTCGAAGCGCACGGTCAGGCGGCGGGCTTGGACTTGCGGGTCAGCATGGCGAGGGTGGAGGAGAGACGGTGACGCATCTCGCGACGGTCGACGATCATGTCGATGGCCCCTTTTTCCAGCAGGAACTCACTGCGCTGGAAGCCCTCAGGCAGGGTTTCGCGCACCGTCTGCTCGATAACACGCGGACCGGCAAAACCGATCAACGCGCCGGGCTCACCGATATTGATGTCACCCAGCATGGCCAGAGAGGCGGAGACACCGCCCATGGTCGGGTCGGTCATCACAGAAATGAACGGAATACCGCGCTCGCGCAGCTTGGCCAGCACCGCGGAGGTCTTGGCCATCTGCATCAGCGAGAACAGAGCTTCCTGCATGCGCGCACCGCCACTGGCGGAAAAGCAGACCAACGGAATGCCGTGCTCCAGGCTGGCATTGGCTGCACGCACGAAACGCTCGCCGACCACCGAACCCATGGAGCCACCCATGAAACGGAATTCGAACGCTGCCGCTACCAAGGGCACGCCCTTGACCTGCCCC
>JBFFSW010000108.1:0-5454 GCA_041572195.1 Thiohalomonadaceae bacterium
AGCGCCGATTCGGTGACCTCCAGGCGGATGAGGCGGCTGGGGATGTTGTTGCGCTGGGTGGCCTCGCGCAGTCCGCCGGCGAAGCCCTCGTCCACCAGCTGCTGTGGCGAGCAGTTGATGGAGAGGGTGATGGGCGGGCAGCCCTCATCGAGCAGCTGCTTGAACTGGCGCATGGCGGTGTTGATCACCCACTGGCCGAGCTGGGTGATCTGCTTGGAGTTCTCCGCCACCGGAATGAAGTCGGCGGGGCTGATGGGGCCCAGCTCCGGGTGGTTCCAGCGCAGCAGCGCCTCGGCACCGGTGATGGTGCGGCCATCGCTGCTGAACTGTGGCTGGTAGTTGAGGCTCAGCCCCTGCCCCCCCAGGCGCAGGGCCAGGCGCAGGGCGTTGTCGAGCATCAGGAAGCGCTCGACGCTGGTGTTCATCTCGCTCTCGTAGAGCTGGTAGTGGCTCTCGCCCTCCTGCTTGGCCTGGAACATGGCGGTGTCGGCGCAGCGCAGATGTCCCAGTACGCTCTGGCTGTCGTTGGGGTAGAGGGCGATGCCGATGCTGGCGTTGAGGTGGTAGAGGTTGCCGTCCAGTTCGAAGGGGCGCTTGAGGGTATCGAGCATCTGCTGGGCGGCGCGCGTGGCGCTGATGGCCTCGCCGCCAGGGATAAGCTGCACGAACTCATCGCCGCCCCAGCGGGCGAGGGTGTGGCCGCGACCGAGGTGCGCGAGGAAGCGCCCCGCCACCTCCTTGAGGATGCTGTCGCCCGCCGGGTGGCCCATGGTGTCGTTGATGTGCTTGAACCTGTCCAGGTCGATGAAGAGCAGGGCCAGCTGGCCGCCGCTGGCGGCACTCTGCTCGATGGCCCCCTGGATGTGCTCCTGCAACAGGTTGCGATTGGGCAGGTTGGTCAGGGCGTCGTAGTTGGCCAGGTGCAGGAGCTTGTCCTCGTAGGCCTTCTTCTCGGAGATATCGGTAAACAGGCCAATGTAGTGGCTGATCGCCCCCGCATCGTCGCGTATCGCGGTCACCGTCAGCCACTCGGGGTAGAGTTCACCCTGTTTATTCCGGTTCCAGATCTCTCCACGCCAGAACCCGCACTTGTTCACCGTCTCCCACATCGCCTGGTAGAAGGCCTGGTCATGGCGCCCCGAGGCCAGGATGGAGGGTTTGTTACCCAACGCCTCGCCGAGGGTGTAGCCGGTGATCTCGGTAAAGGCGCGATTGACGCGAACAATGGTGCCACCGGCGTCGGTAACGACGATCCCCTGGCCGCTCTCCTCAAACACCCTATTGGTGAGTTTCAGCTCATCGTTCTGCTCCTGCAGCGAGCTCACCAGGGCGGTGAGCGAATGGGAGAAGGTGGCGATCTCATCACGTCCATCAAGACGCGGGATGGGGGTGGTCAGATCCTCGCGGCGGATGCGTTCGGCGGCGTCACTGAGTTGCTCCAGGGGCCGAAGCTGGCGACCGATATAGAGCAGGATGAAGAGGCCCAGCAAAAGGGCGGTAACCAGGCCGATGCCGAGGATGGTGTTGCTGATGGTCGTGGCCGGAGCGAAGGCCAGCGCCTCTCCCTTGCGCGCCACCAGCGACCAACCCATGCCGGTATAGGCCTTGTAGGAGGACTCCTCCACCGCTACCGTCAGGTAACGCTGGCCGTCGGGCCACTCCTCTACCAGCGGCTGGGCGCCGTGCTTGCCTAGTTCGGACCAGGAGCGCAGGTGGCTCAGGTCGACCTGCAGCGAGGGTAGTTTGGGGGTGCCCATCAGCACCTTGCCGCTGTCGTTGAGCACCACCAGGTCGACATGCTGTTCGGCCAGGTTGTCGAGCAGGCTCTTGCGGGCCTCGAAGGCCCAGTCTAGGCTCAGGTGGCCGCAGATCACCCCCAGCAGTTCACCCTGATCGTCGACCACCGGGGCGGAGACGTCCACCAGGCGTAGCGGCAGGTCATCCCACTGGGGTTTGGGCATCAGCTTGGCCAGTAGGAAGGCATCATGGGCATCGCCGAAGTGCAGTCCCTTGCTGCCCTCGGTGAACCACTCGCGCTGGCCGACGTTCTTGCCCACCAGCAGGCCGTCGGTGCCGGAGAGGATGTTGCCCTCGACATCGGTGATGCCGATCCAGGCGTAGTAGGGATAGGCGGCCTTCATCTCCTCGAAGATCTGCCGCTTCACCTCCAGGCTGACCTTCGGATCACGGATGCTCTCCATGCGGGTCAGCAGGCGGATCTCCGCCGCCCGGGTGTTCATGTCCTGGGCCAGACGGCTGGCCATACTGTTGACCACCTCGCGTAGCAGGGCGTTCTGGTCGCTCTCGATCTGGCCGCGTGAGAGCGTGCTGGCCGTCTGGCTGAGGATGAAGGTGGAGAGGATGGTGATCAGACAGATGATGACGACGAGTCTGAACTTCAGGCTGTGATGGCCGCGCATGGGATCCTCGTACAGAGAAGCGGTATGGGGTGGACTGGACCATCCATGGGCGGGATCGGGGGTGTTAAACCCCACGAAAGAAAAGGCTATTACGTCCGTTGGGTGTGGTCAATATTAAAGTGAACTATTTGCGAGATGGTTGGTCGTAGGGTTTGTACGCCCCCCGCGTACAGCGTCCGCATCCCCCTCCCTGTATGCGGGCGCACCCCCGGTTCCTCCCCCTACAGGACCCGGCTTTGTTCAACCGGAGGCCCCCGCCTCCGGTTTTTTTTGCTTGGAAAATCAGAACTTGCGTGCCATGCCATCGTAGGCGCTGATCTTGAGGTGGTCGGCGTCGAGTACCTCATCCTCCTCCTCGATTTCGGGCGGGGCGTCGAAGATGTCGTTGGGGTTGGGCTCGTTGACCTTGAGCTTGAGGCGGCGGTCGACCTTGCGCCGCTCGGGGCCGTCCCATGGGCGGTTGCGCCAGCCGATGGCGCGGCGTTCGTTGCCGTAGCTGCGGTGCTGGTACTCGCGCAGCATCAGGTGGTGTCCCTTCAGCGGTTTGCCGTCGAGCTTCTTCAGTGCCTTGGCCGCCAGGCGCTCGTGGTCGATGGTGACCACCGCGTAGCGGTGGTGGACACCGTTTTCGGTGACCTCGTCGACGATGCGCGCCTCGATGCCGTCACGCTTGTGGTAGCCCTTGAAGAAGAGCAGCAGTTCGGCCGTGCTGATGGCCGACGGCAGATTGCCGATGAAGATCTCCATTCCTCGCCCCTGTCGGTTGATTCCTATGAACTATAGGACGGTGCCCGCACGCGGGCAAGACGGCTACAGGTACTCGTCCTTGAGCCGCACGTAGTGCTCGGCGGAGTAGCGCAGCCAGCCGCGCTCCTCCTCGGTCAGCGCCCTCGCCCGCTTGGCCGGGGCGCCCACCCACAGATAGCCCCCCTCCAGGGTCTTGCCCGGCGGCACCAGCGAGCCGGCGCCCAGCAGCACCTCGGGCTCCAGCACCGCGCCATCGAGCACGGTGGAGCCCATGCCCACCAGACAGTAATCGCCGATGCGGCAGCCGTGCAGGGTGACGTTGTGGCCCACGGTCACCTCCTCGCCGATGACCAGCGGGAAGCCGCCGGGGGTGCCGGGGTGCT
Source organism: Thiohalomonadaceae bacterium (assembly GCA_041572195.1). Taxonomy (GTDB): domain Bacteria; phylum Pseudomonadota; class Gammaproteobacteria; order Thiohalomonadales; family Thiohalomonadaceae; genus JBFFSW01. Next base: position 3,551 of record JBFFSW010000108.1, read on the forward strand.
CGTGGGTGACGTGCAGCACGCTACCGTCCTGGATGTTGGAGCGGGCGCCGATGGCGATGGTGTTGACGTCGCCGCGCAGCACCGCCATCGGCCAGATGGAGACGTCCGCGCCGATCTCGCAACGACCGATCACCGCCGCCTGCTCGTCGATGTAGGCCCGTTCGCCGATCTTGGGGCTGTGCTCTTTGTAGTCGCGTATCGCCATGGCTCCTCCTCACTCAGCCCTTGAGGATAAGAGCGTGGTAGAGTGGCGCGCAACATCAAGGAGCCGTCCCCATGTGGTTTTTTCGTCTGATCGCCAACGCCCTGGCGCCGCTGACCCTGATCGGCGCGGTGGCCGCCTATCTCCATCCGCCGCTGTTCGTCTGGCTCAAGCCCTACCTGGGCTGGCTGATCGGTATCACCATGCTGGCGTTGGGCACGGTGCTGCGCCCCGAGGAGCTGGCCGACACCCTGCACCGCCCGCACCGGCTGGGGGCGGGGCTTTTAACCCAGTACACGGTGATGCCGCTGCTGGGCTTTCTGGTGGCCCGCTTCGCCGGGCTGCCCGATGCCATCGCCGTCGGCTTCATCATCGTCGCCTGCGCGCCGGGGGCGATGGCCAGTAACGTCATCGTCTACCTGGCTGGCGGCGCGGTGGCCTTCTCCATCGCCCTGACCACCCTGGCGACCCTGCTCTCGCCGCTGATCACCCCGGCGCTGGTGGAGCTGCTGGGCGAGGCCTTCGTACCGGTGGACTTCCAGGCGATGATGATGACCATCCTCTACAGCGTGGTGCTGCCGCTGCTCGGCGGCATGGGGTTGCGCACCCTGCTGAGGGAGCGCGCCGTGACTGCCGAGGAGCTGGCCCCGGCGGTGGCGGCCATCGCCATCGTCCTCATCTGTAGCTTCGTGGTGGCCGCCAACCAGACGCGCCTGGCGGTGGTCGGGCCGACCATCATGGGGCTGGTGATCCTGCTCAACCTGCTGGGCTATCTGCTCGGCTATCTGGCGGGGATGCTGTGGCGCTTCGACGACCGCCACCGCCTCACCCTGGCCATCGAGATCGGCATGCAGAACGCCGGTCTCGGCGTGGCCCTGGCCAGCCTGCACTTCAGCCCCGAGGCGGCCCTGCCCGGCGCCCTGTTCGCCGCCTGGTCGGTGCTCAGCTCGGCGGCGGTGGCGGCGTGGTTGCGGCGGCGTGGGCACCGCCAGGCGCTGCTCACGCCTTAGATGGTGTAGAATATCGCCCCCTTTCGTACCCAAATGTGAGGTGTCACCCGTGGAACAGTATCGCGGTACCACCATTCTCTCCGTGCGTCGCAACGGCAAGGTCGTGATCGGCGGCGACGGGCAGGTCTCCATGGGCAATACGGTGATGAAGGGCAACGCGCGCAAGGTGCGCCGGCTCTTCCGTGACCAGGTGATCGCCGGTTTCGCCGGCGGCACCGCGGATGCCTTCACCCTCTTCGAGCGCTTCGAGGCCAAGCTGGAGAAGCACTCCGGCCACCTGGTGCGCTCCGCCGTGGAGCTGGCCAAGGACTGGCGCACCGAGCGTTCGCTGCGCCGCCTGGAGGCGCTGCTGGCGGTGGCCGACAGCGAGACCTCGCTGATCATCACCGGCAACGGCGATGTGATCGAGCCCGAGGACAACCTCATCGCCATCGGCTCCGGCGGCCCCTTCGCGCAGTCGGCGGCCCGTGCCCTGCTCGACAATACCGAACTGGATGCCCGCTCGATTGTCGAAAAAGGCCTGCATATCGCCGGAGATATCTGCATTTACACCAATCACAATCTCACCATCGAGGAGCTGGGCTGAGATGAGCCAAATGACCCCCCGTGAGATCGTCCAGGAGCTGGACAAGCACATCATCGGCCAGGATGCCGCCAAGCGCGCGGTGGCCATCGCCCTGCGCAACCGCTGG
>JBFFSW010000109.1:0-5434 GCA_041572195.1 Thiohalomonadaceae bacterium
CACCGCCACCCGCTCGAAAATTTCCACCATCGACGGAGAGAAGGGGATCCTCGCCTACCGGGGCTACCCCATCGCCCAGCTGGCTGAACACTCCAGCTTCGAGGAGACCACCCTGCTGCTGCTCAACGGTGAGCTGCCGGGGGCCGAGACGCTGGCCGAGTTCGAGGATCAGCTGCGCACCAACCGTCGGGTGAAGTACAACATCCGCGCGATGATGAAGGCGCTGCCGCCCAGCGGCCACCCGATGGAGATGCTGCAGACCGCGGTCGCCAGCCTGGGGATGTTCTACCCCGGCAACGAGTGCCTGATCGGCGGCGATGTCTGCGAGGATATCAACTACGTCCACAACATGACGGTGAAGCTGATCGCCCGCATCCCGGTGATCGTCGCCATGTGGGAGCATCTGCGCAACGGCTACGACCCCATCGAGCCGCTCGAGGACCTCAACACCGCCGGTAACTTCCTCTACATGCTCACCGGCCGCAAGCCCGACCCACTGCACGCGGAGATCATGGACACCTGTCTGGTGCTGCACGCCGAGCACACCATCAACGCCTCCACCTTCTCCGCGCGCGTCACCGGTTCGGCCCTGGCCGGGCCCTACAGCGTCATCTCCTCTGCCATCGGCACCCTCTCCGGGCCGCTGCACGGCGGCGCCAACGAGCGGGTGGTGGACATGCTGCGTGAGATCGGTGGTGCCGAGAACGCCTCCGCCTGGCTGGAGAAGCAGCTGGGTAACAAGGCCAAGATCTGGGGCTTCGGCCATCGCGAGTACTCGGTCAAGGACCCGCGCGCCACCATCCTCCAGAGCCTGCTGAAGAAGCTGGCCGACAACAACGGCATGCGCAATCAGGAGCTCTACGAGACCGCCATGGCCCTGGAAGAGGCCGCCGCCGTGCGCCTCGGCGCCAAGGGGGTCTACCCCAACGTCGATTACTACTCCGGCATCCTCTACACCGAGATGGGGATCCCCACCGACCAGTTCACCCCCATCTTCGCCATCGCCCGCGCCGCCGGCTGGCTGGCCCACTGGCGTGAGCAGCTGGCCGACAACCGTATCTTCCGCCCGACTCAGGAGTACATCGGCGAGGAGATGCGCGACTACGTGGCGATGGATAAGCGCTGAGGCGCAAGTGCCGCAAGAGAAGGGGCCGCAAGGCCCCTTTTTTATGCGTGGAAGATAGCCCCGAGCACGCACGGTGCCGAGGCGCCGGTCACCTCCGGCAGATTACCGGGGCGCCCGGCCAGGGTCTCGCGAGCCAGCCAGGCGAAGGCCGCCGCCTCCACCCACTGCGGGTCCAGGCCGTGGGTGGCACTGGATTCCACGCGTATGCCGGGCAGTAATTCTCCCAGCCGGGCCATCAAGGCACCATTGTAGACCCCACCGCCGCAGGCGATGAGACGGCGGGTGGTCGGGGCCTCCCGCCGTAGCGCCTCGGCGATGGGGCGGGCGGTCAGCTCCAGCAGGGTGGCCTGCACCGTGTCCGCGGACTCGCCATCCAGCCGCGCCTTCAACCACTCGGGCGAGAAGTGCTCCGGGCCGGTGGACTTGGGCGCCGCGGCGGCGAAGTAGTCGTCGGTGAGCAGGCGCGCGATCAGCGCATCGTCCACGCTACCGCTTGCAGCCCAGGCACCGTCGGCGTCGAAGGGCTCGCCCCTGTGTTCGCGGCACCAGGCATCCATCAGGGTGTTGCCGGGGCCGGTGTCGAAGCCGCGCACCGGCGCGCCGGGCTCGGCGGGAAGCAGGCTGAGGTTGGCGATGCCGCCGATGTTGAGTATCGCCCGCTCTTCGCCCTCGTCACGCCAGAGGGCGTTGTGGAAGGCGGGCACCAGCGGCGCCCCTTGACCACCCAGGGCCATGTCGCGGCGGCGGAAGTCGGCCACGGTGGTGATGCCGGCGCGTGCGGCGATGCGGTTGGCATCGCCGATCTGCAGGGTGAAGGGGGTGTCACCGTGGGGGGCGTGGTAGAGGGTTTGGCCGTGGCTGCCGATGGCGGTTACCGCACCGGTATCGACCCCGCAATCCGCCAGCAGCCCCAGGGCGCACTCGGCGAACAGCTCGCCGATGTGGGCGTCCAGTTCGCCCAGGCACTGCAGGGGGTGAGGTGAGCGCTCGGCGGCCAGGCGCCGTAGTGCCTCGCGCAGCTCTTCGGGCAGTGCAAGGGAGTGGTGGGCGATGAGCTCCAGGTGCGGCTCGAAGCGCAGCAGGGCGGCGTCCACCGCGTCCATGCTGGTGCCGGACATCAGGCCGATGTAGAGCGCGCCGGACACGCCCGGAGTCTTACTCGGCGCTGGCCAGCTGGGTGGCCTTCACCATCTCCAGCTGGGCCAGCAGCGGGGCGGTCTGCTGTTGGAAGGCGGTGAGCAGCTTCTCGTCGATGGGCGCGGAGTCGGGCAGCTTGACGGTGAGCGGGTTGCGGTGCACGCCGTCGACGCGGAACTCGTAGTGCAGGTGCGGGCCGGTGGCCATACCACTCTGGCCCAGATAGCCGATGACCTGCCCCTGCTTGACCCGGCTGCCGTTGCCGACCCCGCTGCGGTACTTGGATAGGTGGGCGTAGAGGGTGGTGTAGCGGCTGCCGTGCTGGATGATGACGGTGCGACCGTAGCCACCCTTGGTGCCGCGGAAGATCACCTTGCCGTCACCGGCGGCCTTGATCGGCGTGCCGGTGGCGGCGGCGTAGTCCACCCCGCGGTGCGGGCGCTTGCGCCCCAGCACCGGGTGGAAGCGCTCGCGCTGGAAGGTGGAGGAGATGCGGCGGAAGTCCACCGGGCTGCGCAGGAAGGCCTTGCGCATGGAGTGCCCTTCCGGGGTGTAGTACTGGCTATCACCGCTCTCGTCGGTGAAGCGCACGGCGCGGTAATGCTTGCCGTCGTTGACGAACTCGGCGGCGAGGATGGCGCCGTCGCGCAGTTTCTCGCCGTTGAGGTAATGCTCCTCGTAGAGCAGGGTGAAGCGGTCGCCGCCGCGGATGTCGAGGGCGAAGTCGATGTCCCAGCCGAACACCCCGACCAGCTCCATGATCAGGTTGTCGGAGAGCCCGGCCTTGCGTCCGGCCAGGTAGAGCGAGGAGTTGATCTCGGCGCTGGCGAAGCTGCGCCGCACCTCCAGCGGGGTCTCCTGAATGTGGGCTCGGAAGCCCTCATCCTCTCGCTCCACCAGCAGGTCGCGGTGCGGGGCGAGGCTGACGCTGAGTGCCTGCAGCTGTTTCTCATCCACGGCCAGTTTGAGATGCTGGCCGGGGCGCAGGTCGGTGAGCTGGTCCACCGGGCCTTCGCCCTTCATCAGCTTGTAGACCTGGTCGGCGCCGATGCCGTGGCGGGCGAGGATGCCGGAGAGGGTGTCGCCGCTACGTACGGTCTCATCCAGCCACTGGCGTTCGGGCTCGGTGGGGGCGATAGCGACGGGGTCGACTACGGTCTCTTCCACGGCTAGCGGCGGCAGCGCCAGCGACTCCTGCAGCGGCAGGGCGAGGCTCTCATCGCGCTTGGCCTCGGCCTCGTCGTTGAGACCGAAGAGGGTGAAGGTGCCCAGGGCGATGGAGAGCACCGCCAGCCAGTGCAGGTGGCGGCGTTGCAGGCGACGACGGGCCTGGGGCTCGTCGTTCTTGAAATCTCGGTTTAAGTAGTTGTTGTAATTCACGGATCTATAGGGGTATTTTTCCCCAACCATACCCGCAGAGGCGGTGTCGGTCAATCATATATAGGGTATAGGGGCATCGATGGGGGGGGCTGTGGTAACCTAGCGCCCCGTTTTCATGGTCTGTTTTGAAGGAGTCTGTCCCATGTCGTCGCCTATGTCGTCGTTAGCCGAGTCGCTGGAACTCATCAAACGAGGCGCCGAGGAGCTGCTGGTCGAGGAGGAGCTGGTTGCCCGCCTGAAAGAGGGGCGGCCGCTGCGCATCAAGGCGGGCTTCGACCCCACCGCCCCCGACCTGCACCTGGGGCACACGGTGCTGATCAACAAGCTGCGTCAGTTTCAGGAGCTGGGCCACGAGGTGATGTTCCTCATCGGTGACTACACGGCGATGATCGGCGACCCCACCGGCAAGAGTGCCACCCGCCCGCCGCTGACCCGCGACGAGGTGATCGAGAACGCCCAGACCTACGAGCACCAGATCTTCAAGATCCTCGACCGCGAGAAGACCACCGTGCTGTTCAACTCCAGCTGGATGAACGCCATGAGCTCGGCGGAGCTGATCCAGCTGGCGGCCCGCCACACCGTGGCGCGCATGCTCGAACGTGACGACTTCTCCAAGCGCTACAAGGGTGGCCAGTCCATCGCCATCCACGAGTTCCTCTACCCGCTGATCCAGGGTTATGACTCGGTGGCGATGAAGGCCGACGTGGAGCTCGGCGGCACCGACCAGAAGTTCAACCTGCTGGTGGGGCGTCAGCTGCAGGAGTCCTTCGGGCAGAAGCCACAGAACATCCTCACCATGCCCATCCTCGAGGGGCTGGACGGGGTGCAGAAGATGTCCAAGTCGCTGAATAACTACATTGGCATCAACGATGCCCCCGACGAGCAGTTCGGCAAGCTGATGTCCATCTCCGACGAGTTGATGTGGCGCTACTTCGAGCTACTCTCCTTCCGCCCCATGAGCGAGATCGAGGGTTTCAAGGCGGAGATCGAGGGCGGGCGCAACCCGCGCGACATCAAGTTCCTGCTCGGGGAGGAGCTGGTGGACCGCTTCCACGGCGCTGGCGCCGGAGCCAAGGCGCGGGAGAACTTCATCGCCCGCTTCCAGAAGGGGGCGATGCCGGACGAGATGCCGGAGTTCACCCTCTCCCCCATGCCGCTGGCCAACCTGCTCAAGGAGGCGGGGCTGGTCGACTCCACCTCCGAGGCGATGCGCATGTTCAAACAGGGCGCGGTGAAGGTGGACGGTGAGCGGGTGGACGACCCCAAGCATGAGGCCGTCCCGGGCTCAGCGGTTTACCAGGTGGGCAAGCGTCGCTTCGCACGGATTACCGTAAGCGGTTGATCGAGAGGGCTATTATTAATTCTGTTTATGCGGGATAAATTTTTTTTGAAATTTATGTTGACGCCGCAAAACAGGTCTCTATAATGCGCAGCTCTTCACGGCGACACGGCCTCTTCAGGCAGCCGGGAAGAGCGGCAAAAAACACCTTGCCAAGGGCGCGACGAGCTGTATAATGCGCGCCTCCCACCACGCCGGATGAGGCGCTGGATAGGGAAGCCGGAGAGAAAAACTTCTTGACGGCGACTGAGGGGTCTGTATAATGCACGCCTCTTAACGACAACCGGTTCGGTGGTCGAGCTCTTTAAAAAGATGATTAGACAATCTGTGTGGGCACTCCGTCGTGGTTGCATACAGCAACGAAACCGATGAAGTGTCTTAAACACTCTGTCAAAAGAGTAATTGCGTTTAGGACGCTCTTCATCAAAAGATTTGCTGCCATAAGCAGCTAA
>JBFFSW010000110.1:0-5424 GCA_041572195.1 Thiohalomonadaceae bacterium
GCGCACCACAGCTCTCCAGCGGCGACACCCTGCATGCTCCGCAGTTGCCGCTCGGTCAAACGTCGATGCAGTTCAGCCGCGCCCTCCGCCCCCAGGGCAGGGATCAGCCGGGTTTTCACCTCGCCGGGAGTGGGCGCCTTGGCGAACAGCTGGATGCACACATCAGCCACGACGGTACCGTTCCGCCAACGCGAAGGGCGAGGCCCCCAGGTAGTAGCTCAGGCGCAGCCGCCACATCAGGAAAATGGTGCGCCAGGTACCGAAGTGCTCCCAGCGACGGCTGGAGGTGATCACCGGTTCGGCGATACAGGCGGGCCAGCCGAAGCGTTTTCTCAGGGCGTGGCAGAGGGCCAGGTCCTCCATCAATGGGATCGCCTGGTAGCCGCCGACCGCATCGAAGGCCTCGCGGCTGACGAAGATGGCCTGGTCGCCGCTGGCGATGCCGGTGATGCGCGAACGGAGATTGATCAGCCGTTCGATGAGGCGGAACATCGGCTGTTTTCCGCTCAATCTCACATCAAAACGCCCCCAATGCCTTCCGCAATCGATTAAGGCTGAAAAATCCTCGGGCAACTCGGTATCGGCGTGCAGAAAGAGCAGCATATCGCCCGTGGACACGGCCACCCCGGCATTCATCTGCATGCCGCGACCAGGCTCGGAACGAACCAGAGTCGCACCCATTTTTTCGGCCACGGACTCTATCCCGTCTTCACTACCGCCATCGGCGACGATCACCTCCGCCGCGAACGGCGGCAGTGCCGCCAGCGCCTCGGCATCATTGAGCGTGGGGATGATGATGGAGAGCTTCACAGCGCGCCGCCGCAGCTGCTCCCCTGCCCGGCGGTGCAGCCGTAGCAGTGACCGGCGATGCGGATGGCGCGCCCTTCCAGCTGCGACGGTTCGATATCGGCGATGCTCTCCGCCAACGGTAGCTCCAGCATCTGGTTGAAGTCGCAGTCGTAGAGCCGCCCTCGCCAGTCCACGCTGAGCAGGCCGCGGCACATCACCCCGTCGAGATTCTGCGGCTGAAAGCTATCCTTCAGCAGCTGCATATACTCATCGAAGGTCCCCTTCGACAAGAGCAGCGAGCCGAAGCGTTTGATCGGCATGTTGGTGATGGTGAAGAGATTGTTGAAGCGAATACCGAAACGCTCGGCGAGCTGTTTTTTATAGTCCGCCTCCAGCGCCGCCTGCCCCGGCGGCAGCGACGCCCCCTGCGGATTGAAGACCAGGTTCAGCGGCTTGTCATCGCCATAGCCGAGGGCATTGAGCCGCTTTAGCCCGCTCAGACTGGCCTCGAACACCCCATCGCCGCGCTGGGCATCGACGTTCTCCTCGAGATAACAGGGCAAGGATGCGATCACCTCGACATCGTTGGCCGCCAGGAATTCGGCCAGGCCCTCCTGTCCCGGCTCCTCGAGAATGGTGAGGTTGCAGCGGTCCATCACATGCAGACCGAGGGCTCGGGCACGCTCGACGATCTCGTGAAAACGCGGATGCATCTCCGGTGCGCCGCCGGTCAGGTCCAGGGTCTTCACCCCGCCCCTTTCGATCAGGCGAAAGGCCGACTCGATGGTCTCATCGCTCATCGTCTCCTCGCGCCGGGGACCCGCGTTGACGTGACAGTGCTGGCACTGCAGGTTGCAGCGGTAACCTAGGTTCAGCTGCAGGGTGTGCAGGGTGGCGCGGCGAATCGCCGGAAAGGCGATCGCCTCAAGTTTTGGCAGGGTATCGAGCATGGGAAATCAGCGATAGCGACGCAGGTACCACCACTCGAAGAAGCGCTTGGCCCAGTGCATGATGCGGCAGCTGGGCAGCATCAGGCCGCCCTTGATGTTGCGGCTGACGAACATCCCCTTGTCCATGGAGTCGACGATGCACATCAGCTCGACCTTGTAGGTCTCGCGCGGCTCACCGCCGTTCAGCTCGTCGATGATGTTGGCGCAGGCGGCCTTGGCCTGCAGGTCGGCCATGTGCGCCTGCTTGGGCATCCACTCGGGGCCGGGGAAGGAGCCGGAGTCACCGGCGACGTAGACCTTCTCCGCCCCCTCGACGCGGCAGTGGATATCGGCCTTGAGCAGGCCGCCCTCGGAGCGCGCCAGCTCGGTGTTGTCGAACCAGGCGTTGCCGGTCATGCCGGGCATGAAGAGGATGAGGTCGGCGGCGAACTCGCCCCCCTCGGTGATCACCTTGCCCGCCTCGAAGCCCTTCATCTTGTGGCCCAGGTGGGTGTCGATACCACGCTTTTGCATCGCCGAGAGCAGCCCCTTGACCGCCTTGGGGCCGAGGCGCTTGCCCGGCTCGGGCGCCGGGTTGAAGAACACCAGCTTGAATTGGTCGCGGCGTCCCTGCTTGCGCAGCAGGGTGTCGATGCCGAAGAGGAACTCGAACATCGGCCCGCCGCGCATCGCCGAGGGCTCGTTGGGGTTGCCGCCGAAGCCGATGGCGATGGTGCCCTCCTGCATGGACTCCAGGCGCTCACGGATCTGCTCCGCCGCGGGGATCCCCTCGCAGGGGGTAATGGCGTGTTCGATACCGGGCAGCTTCTTGATAAAGCGGCCACCGGAGGCGATCAGCAGGGCGTCGTTCTCCACCTCGCCGTTGTCGGTGACCACGATGCGCCCGCCGTCTTTAAGTCCGGTGGCCTCGCCCGCATGGAAGTTGACCCGCATGCGCTGGAAGAAGCGCGTCAGGTCCACCCGCAGGTCATCCCCCTTGCGGATGCCGGAGGGGATCCAGATGAGACTGGGCAGGTAGATAAACTCGGGCTTGCGGCCGATGACGGTGATCTCGGCCTGACTGTCACGACGACGCAGTTCGCCGACGGCGGTCAGCGCGGCGAAGCCGGTACCGATAATGGTGATGCGATGGGCCATGGGAAACTCCCTATTCTCTCAATCTTCTATCTGGCAGATGGGGCGGTCGTCGCGGCGCTCGACCCCCTCGGCGATCACCTGGCAGAGGTCGCGAAACTCCTCCATGCTCAGGCTCTCCAGCACCCGGCCGAGGATCGCCGGGTCGATACGGATGGTGCAGGGGGAGCCGTCAGCCAGCTGCACCTGCACCCCAGCGATGTCGCGCTCCAGCCCCATCTCGGTATCGGCGAACAGCTCGCCGGTCTCCTGCAGGATCTTTTCGTAACAATCGTCGATGCGCTCGGCCAGCTCATCGTCGATCTCCTCGGGGACGCGGGCGATCAGCTCCTCTGCATCGAGTTGGCACTCGGCCCCCTCCCCCTCGACGAACTCGGCGAAGCGCGCGCGCATCCCCGGCTCGAAAAAGACATATTCGTACATCAGTGCTCTCCAGGTCTTGCGCCCATTATAGCCGCCGCCACCACCGCCTGTCCCAACGCCAGGCCACCGTCGTTGGCCGGATAGGCCGCCGGGGCGAGCACCTGAAGCCCCGCATCACGCAGGCTACGGCTCAGGCCCTCCAGCAGCAGGCGGTTCTGCATCACCCCGCCAGAGAGGAGGATACGGCCACCCTCCTCGCTCAACGCACGGGCGGCGCGGGTCAGGGTGGCGATGAGGGTGTGGTGGAAACGGGCAGCGCAGACACCGGGTTCAAGCCCCGCGAAGATGTCGTTGAGCAGGCCTTTCCAGAGCCGATGCCAGCGGATCACCCCGTCCTCGTCCATCTCACAGCCGTAGTCGAAGATGCGCTCATCATCCATATAGGGGGCGGCCAGTGCCTCCAGGGCCATCGCCGCCTCCCCCTCGAACTCCTGTCTCTCGGGAGCGACGCCCAGCAGCGCCGCCACCGCGTCGAACAGCCGCCCGGCGGATGAGGCCGGCGGACTGTTGATGCCGCGATCAAGCATCCTGCGGATGAAATCCAGACCCTGCCGATCGGCGCAACACACCTCCACCCCACGCCAACCCACCGCCCGGTTCAGATGGGCCACCAGGTTGCGCCACGGCTCGCGCATGGCCTGCTCGCCGCCGGGCAACGGTACCGCGTCGATATGCGCCAGACGCTCACAGCTACGATAATCCACCCGCAACAACTCACCGCCCCAGAGCGTGCCGTCCGACCCCAGGCCGATACCATCCAGACAGATCCCCAGCAGCGGCGGGGTCTCCAGCGGCAGGCCGTGCTCGACCATCACCGCCGCCAGGTGGGCATGATGGTGCTGCACCTCGATCAGCGGCAGCCCCATCTCACGGCCCATGCGCGAGGCGTGGTAATCGGGGTGCATGTCCACCGCCACCGCCTCGGGCCGGTGGCTGAAGAGTCGTTGATAATCGACCAGCGCCTCGCGTTGCGCCCGCTGCACCGCCACCCCCTGCATATCCCCCGCCGGGGCCGAGAGCAGCGCCCTGCCCCCGCCCAGCAGGCAGAAGGCGTTCTTGAGGTCGCCGCCCATGGCCAGCAGCGGCGGGGCGCGCTCGAAGCCGGAGGGCAAAGACAAGGACTCCGGCACATAGCCGCGGGCGCGGCGGATGAGGCGGGGTGCGGCGTCGATCACGCGCACAACCGAATCGTCCAGGCGGCGGCGGATCGCACGGTCATGCATCAACCAACCGTCGGCGATTTCCGCGGGTGCCTCGCCCTTGTCGATGTACTGCGGCTCGCCGCTACGATTAGCCGAGGTTAGGACAATGGGACCATCCAGTCGGTCGAGGAGCAGCTGATGCAAGGGCGTATAGGGGAGCATGAAGCCATGGATGACTTCATTCCCCAGCAGTACTACCGGCGCGCCCTCGGACTCCAGAACTCTTGCCTCTTCTTCGCTCACATCGACGTATCCACGCACCTGCTCCAGGTCGCGGGCCATCATCGCCAGCGGCTTGCGCGGCCGCTGTTTGCGCCGCCGCAGCTCGGCCACCGCCTCCGGGTTGCCCGCGTCGCAGGCAAGGTGGAAGCCGCCGATCCCCTTGATGGCGAGGATGCCGCCGTTGCGGATCAACCGCACCGCCTCATCAATATCGCCCAACAACCGCGGTCCACACTCGGGGCAGGCGATGGTCTGGGCATGGTGGCGACGGTTCAGAGGATCGGCGTACTCGGCGACACACTCGGGGCAGAGGGGAAATTCCGCCATGGCGGTACGCGGCCGGTCAAAGGGCAGACTATCGATGATGGAGAAACGCGGACCGCAGTGAGCACAGCTGGTGAAGGGATAGCCGTGGCGGCGCCCCTCCCGCGCCACCTCAGCATGGCACTCGGGGCAGGTGGCGAGGTCGGGGGCAATGCCGGAGAGAGACGGCGCACCCGGCTCGCTGTCGATGATGTGGAAGCCTTCGATACCCTCGACGGGGACAGACTCCACGTCGATAGCATCGACCGAGCAAGAAAGCCGCTGGATAAACCAATCCGCCCCCTGTTCCAGATGGATTAACACCGTCCCACCCTCGTTACGCACCCAGCCGTCCAGCCCCAGTTCAAGGGCCAGGCGGTGGACCAGGGGGCGAAAGCCCA
>JBFFSW010000111.1:0-5409 GCA_041572195.1 Thiohalomonadaceae bacterium
ATGTGGACGGTGACCTGCTCAGCGTCTCCGGCGCCGATACCACCTCGCTCAACGGCGGCGTGGTAACGGTGCTGGCCGACGGCAGCTTCACCTACACCCCGGTGCTCAACTTCAACGGCGCCGACGCCTTCAACTACACCGCCATCGACGGCAACGGCGGCAGCGCCGCGGCGACGGTGAGCATCACCGTCTCGGCGGTGAATGACAATCCGGTGGCGGTCAACGATACCGCCACCGTCGCCGAGGATGGCTCGGTGGTGATCGACGTGCTTGCCAACGACAGCGACGTGGACGGCGTGTCGCTCACGGTCTCGGCGGTGACCACTGCCACCAATGGCGTGGTGGTCAATAACGGCGGCAACGTCACCTACACCCCGAATCTCAACTTCAACGGCGCCGACAGCTTGGGCTACACCATTACCGACGGCGCCGGTGGTAGCAATAGCGCCACGGTGAACGTCACCGTCACCCCAGTCAACGACGCGCCCCTGGCCTTAGATGACGGCGGTCGCAGCGTGCTCCGCGCCTCGCTGAGCAACGCCGGGGCGCAGCCCAGCGCCGACGCCTACTGGCCGACCATCAACGGCAACGGTCGCTTCGTCACCTTCTGGTCGGCCGATACCAACCTGGTGGCGGGCGATACCAACGGCTTCATCGACCTCTTCATCCGCGACACCGTCGCCAATACCACGGTGCGCGCCACGGTCAACGATGCCGGGGTGGAGGCTGACGGCGGCGAGGTGGACCTGATGCAGCTGGACCCGGCGCCCATCAGTGCCGACGGCCGCTACGTGGTGTTCCAGTCGCGGGCGGGCAACCTGGGTACCCTGAAGACCACGCCGCCGCATGCCATGGCCCTGTACAAGCATGACCGCCTGAACGGCACCACCACCCGCCTGCTGGAGTGCGAGGGGTGGACCGTCGGCGACAGCTTTGAGCCGAGCATGAGCGGGGACGGCAACCACATCGCCTTCGCCACCCTGTCCACCGCGCCCTGGCCCGGCTGCCTGCTGCTCACCGACGCCAATAACGCCATGGATGTCTACATCATCTCCAGCACCTACGGTCAGGCGCGGGTTTCGGTGAACGGCGCCGGGGTGGAGGCGGACGCCGACAGCTTCGACCCCGACATCTCCGATGATGGCTCGTTGGTCGCCTTCGTCTCCGCCGCCACCAACCTGCTGGGGGCGGGCGCCGACACCAACGCCCTGAACGACATCTTCGTCAAGAACATGGTCGGCGGCGCGGTCAGTCGCGTTTCGGTGGACTCGGCGGGCAATCAGGCGGTGGGCGGCGCCAGCAGCCAGCCCTCGATCAGCGCCAACGGCAACCGTATCGCCTTCCTCTCCAGCGCCACCAATCTGGTGGCCGGGGACACCAACGGCGTCGCCGATGTCTTCGTCCACGACGTGCAGCTTGGCACCACCGTCAGGGTCTCGGTGGACTCCGCCGGGGCGCAGGCCAACGGCGCCAACTCCGCGCCGCGGATCAGCAAGGATGGGCGCTTCGTGGTCTTCGAGTCGCTGGCGAGCAACCTGGTGGTCGGGGACACCAACGGCACGGTGGATATCTTCATCCACGATATTCTTACCGGCCAGACCCGTAGCCTCTCCGAGGGGGCCAATGGCGCCTCCGATGCACCGGTCTTCTCCCAGGATGGTCGCCATGTCGCCTATATCACCGCCGCCAGCAATCTGGTGGCGGGGGATACCAACGGCGTCGCCGATATCATCGGCGTCAGCGTCAGCGATACGGTGACCCGTGAGCTGGTGGCGGTCACCACCGCCGATGTCACCGCCAACGATTCGGACGTGGACAACGACCCGCTGACGGCGACGATCCTGACCACGACCGCCAACGGCGCTCTGGTGGACAACGGCAATAATACCTTCAACTACACCCCCAACACCGGGGTGATCGGGGTGGATGCCTTCAGCTACACGCTGAGCGATGGCGCCGGTGGCAGTGACAGCGCCTGGGTGTGGCTGGCGAGCGAGACCGCCAACTACGGTCCCGGCGCGGTGGATGATACGGCCACCACCACCGCCCCGGCGGGGGTAGTGATACCGGTGCTGGTCAATGATTTCGATATGGAGAACGATGCGCTTACGGTGGTTGGCGTGACCCAGCCGTTCGATGGCGGTAGCGCCATCGACAATGGTGATGGGACCATTACCTATAATCCGCCGACGGCGTCGACCCCGCATGTAGCCACCTTCACCTACACCGTTGATGACGGCAGCGGCACCACCTCGACCGCCACGGTTTCGGTGAACGTCAACTAGGTGGAAGCCGGCCAGATCAAGCCACCGCCATCGCCGCGACAGGTCCGCCGTCGCGCCCTGGCGCTGGGGTTGTTGATCTACCTCTTCTGTCTCTTCATCTATCTGCTGCGTCCGCAGCTGCTGGAGGATATCGAGGGGCGTCTGCTCGACGCACGCTTCAAGTATCGCGGCGCCATCGCCACCTCCGGTCTGGTGAGTCTGGTGGCGGTGGACGAGGCGAGCCTGGAGCGCCACGGGCGCTGGCCCTGGTCGCGGGAGAAGCTGGCCGAGCTGATCCGCGCCATCGACGCGGCCGGGGCCGAGACCATCGCTCTGGATATCGTCTTCTCCGAGCCTCAGCCGTTGTTGAACGAGTCGCTGCTGGGGCTGCTGGAGCCGGGGCAGGGCGAGGCGCTACGCCAGAGCCTCAAGGGCCGCGCCCCCGACGAGCAGCTGGCCGCCGCCATCTTCGATGCCGGTAAGGTGATCAACGGCCGCTTCTTCTATCTGCAGCCGCAGCCCGGTGAGGTGGCGGCCGCCACCGACCCGGTGGCTGTGCTGCTGAGCAAGGTGGAAGATTTCCCCGCCATCGACGCCTGGGGGGTGCGTGAGAGCATTCCGCCCATCGCCGCGGCGGCGGAGGGCAGCGGCTTCTTCAACTTCATCCCCGGTCGCGACGGCCTGATCCGCGAGGCCTTCCTGCTGATGCGCTACGGCGAGGAGCTTTACCCCTCGCTGGCGCTGCGGGCCCTGGCCCACTATCTCGGCGACGCCTCGATCGTCGTGCGCGCCGAGGCGTTCGGTATCAGCTCGGTAATGCTGGGTGACTACCCGTTGCCGCTTAACGAGCTGGGGGGCTTCGTCCTCAACTATCGCGGCCCGGCCGGGACCATCAACACCCTCTCCGCCGCCGACCTGCTCGACGGCAATGTCGCCCCCGGTGCGCTCAAGGGGCAGCTGGTGATCCTGGGGGTGACCGCCATCGGCGTTTACGATGCCCACTCCACGCCGTTTGGGCCGTCGTTCCCCGGCCTGGAGATCCAGGCCAACGTGGTGGAGAACCTGCTCGCCGGGGACTTCATCCACAACACCGCCTGGGAGGCGCTGACCGACCTGCTGGTGATGGCGCTGATGGTCTTCGCCTGCGTACTGGTGCTGCCGCGCCTGCCATCGAGTCGGCCGCGCTGTCTCTTCTCGCTGATGTTGTTGAGCCTCTACGCCGGGCTTAACTTCCAGCTCTTCATCGAGCAGCAGCTATGGCTCAATCTCGCCTACCCATTGCTGGCCTGGACCCTCAGCTACTCCAGCACCACGCTGCTGCTGGCGGTGCAGGTGGAGCACCGCTACTCCACGGTGCACAAGGCCTTTCAGTACTACCTGCAACCGGAGCTGGTCAATCAGCTCACCCAGCGCCCGGAGCTGCTCCACTTCGGCGGCGAGCAGAAGCGGTTGACGGTGCTCTTCTCCGACATCCGCAACTTCACCAACCTCTCCGAGACCATGAGTCCGCAGCAGCTGGCCAAATTTATGCAGTGCTACATGGATCCCATGACCGAGGAGGTGCTCAACCACCGCGGCACCCTCGACAAGTACATCGGCGACGCGGTGATGGCCATTTACGGCGCGCCGCTGCCGGTGGAGGAGCACCCGCGCGACGCCTGCGACTCGGCGCTGGCGATGATTGAGGCCCTGGATCACATCGAGCCCTGTTGTCCCGAGCTGCACCACATCTTCCCCATCCGCATCGGCGTCGGCATCCACACCGGCGAGGTGGTGGTCGGCAACCTCGGCTCCAGCTTTCACTTCACCTATACGGTGCTGGGCGACAACGTCAATCTCGCCTCGCGCCTGGAGGGGCTGACCAAGCAGTACGGCGTGGCCATCCTGGTGAGCGAGACCACCCACGCCGAGGTGGCCGAGGCGTACGAGTTCCGCGAGCTGGACGTGGTGCGGGTCAAGGGCAAGCAGCAGCCGATCCGTATCTACGAGTTGCGCGCGAGAAAGGGCGAGGATCCGCGGCCCGAATTCGTCGAGGCATGGAACGCGGCGCTACAGGCGTTTCGGGAGCGTCGCTGGGCTGAGGCCCAGGTGCTGTTCGAGGCGCTGGATCGGGAGGAGGGGGGCGATGTCAGCTGCCGCCTCTACGCCGGGCGCGCCGAACACTACCGCGAAAATCCCCCGCCCGAGGATTGGGACGGGGTGGCCACCTTTACCAGCAAGTAGGCCGCTGCGGTATACTCCATTGCCATGAAAGAGATAAACGTTTTGATGGTTTGCATGGGCAACATCTGCCGCTCCCCCCTGGCCCACGGCCTGTTCGAGCACCTGGTGGAGAGCGAGGGGCTGTCCAGTCGTATTCGGGTCGACTCGGCGGGCACCCACGCCTACCACGTCGGTGAACAGCCTGACCCCCGTTCCCAGGAGACCGCCCTGCGTCGTGGCGGCATCGACCTCAGCACGCAACGCGCGCGCAAGGTGCGTCGCGAGGATTTCGCCGAGTTCGACTACGTGCTGGCGATGGACGAGGAGAATTACCACAACCTGCGGCGCATCTGCCCCAGCGGCTATGATGAGCGCCTCAGCCTGTTCCTGGACTTCGCCCCCTCGCGTAACGAGCGTGAGGTGCCTGATCCCTACTACGGCGGCACCGAGGGCTTCGAGCGGGTCTACGAGATGGTGGAGGAGGCCTCGCGGGGTTTGCTGGAGGCGATCAGGGAACGCCACCTGTAGGAATTGAAGGACGAAAAAAAAGCCGGGCTAAGCCCGGCTTTTTTTCGTTTAGCGCCGCCCGCGACTGGGGTGGCGGCGACGGTTGCGACTGGTGCCGCTCACCTCGATGTCGAGGCTGGGAGGAGTCACCGGCTTGGGCGTGGGCTCCGGCTCCGGGGCTGACTCCGCCTCCACCACCGGCGGCTGCTCGTTACCCGCCATGTCCAGCGGCTCCATATCGGCGCTGGTGAGGGTCGCCGGGGCGACCTCGGCCACCTTGGCCTCCGGGGTCTCGGCGACGCCCGGCTGCTCATCGGCGGGCAGGTTCTGGACACGCACCTGCTTCTCGGTGATCTGACCGCTGCCGGAGCGGCGGCGGCGACCACCGCGACGGCCACGGCGGGTGGCGCCGCGCTCGCCGGACTCCTCCTCGGAC
>JBFFSW010000112.1:0-5339 GCA_041572195.1 Thiohalomonadaceae bacterium
GCGGGTGAGGCGTCACATGCCGAGCGGGAGCAGCACTGGTGGCACGATATGAAGGATGTCTGGCGTAACCGCCTCATCTGGCCCGGCTTCTGGTTTAACTTCGGCATGGCCGGTGGTCTGTTCGCCTTCGCCGGCTTATGGGCCATCCCCCTGCTGCGTGACCTGCACGGCCTGACCACCGCCGAGGCCTCCAGCTATACCACCATCACCCTCTTTAGCATGGCGCTGAGCACCCTCTTCCTCGGCTGGCTCTCTGACTGGTTGGGTCGACGCAAGCCGGTCATGGTCACCAGTGCCACGCTCTACCTCATCGCCTGGCTGGTGCTCATCTACACCCCGTGGCAACCGGGCGCAGTGGCGATGGTCCTGTTCGCGTTACTGGGCCTGACCGGCGGCGGCTTTGTCCTGACCTACGCCTGTGCCAAAGAGGTCGCCGCCCCGGCGCTCTCCGGCATGGCGATCAGCGTGGTCAACACCGGCCTGTTTCTCGGTGCCGCGATCATGCAGCCACTGTTCGGCTGGGTGCTGGACCTAAGCTGGCGTGGTGAGAGTGTTGGTGGGGTGAATATCTATAGTGCCGCCGGGTATCACAATGCCATGTTGTTGATGGTGGGGTTTGCGGTTATTGCCCTTATCGCATCGTTGCGGATACGTGAAACCCGGGCAAGGAATATCACGCTACCATCATAAAAATGTAGGGTGCAATGCACTTCGTTTATTGCGCCCTACGGGCTATTTTTTCCTTGATATCCCCAGACGCAGTCGCCGCTCCCACAGTGTCTTGCGACTGATGCCGAGTTGCCTGGCCAGCTCGGTCTCGGTCATGCTGCCCTCGTTTTCCCTAACGAAGTTGATGAAGTAGTCGTCGAGCGACAGCGATGGGGATACACCGCTATCCGCAGCGGATTTAATCGTATTTGTCGGCAGCAGTTGCGCCGCCTCGATCACCTCGCCTTCGGCCAGGATCACCGTCCGCTCGATGGCATTTTCCAGTTCGCGCACGTTGCCCGGCCAGGGATAGGTTTTCATTTGCTGCAGGGTGTCGTCACTGAAACGCAGTGGCGAGCGATTGAGACGATAGCAGCTGCGCTGTAGCAGCTCCCTGGCCAGGGTAATGACGTCCTCGCCGCGCTCTCGCAGCGGTGGCAGCTGGATCTCCATGACGTGGAGGCGGAAGTAGAGGTCTTCGCGGAACGTACCCTCGCGCACCATACGTGGCAGGTCGCGGTGGGTGGCGGCGATGAGGCGCAGGTCGACGCGCCGCGACTGGGTGGCGCCGACCGGGCGGATCTCCCCCTCCTGCAATACGCGTAACAGACGCGCCTGCACCTCGGCGGGCAGCTCGCCGACCTCGTCGAGAAACAGGGTGCCGCCGTGGGCCGCCTCGACCAGGCCGCGATGGCTCGCCACCGCGCCGGTGAAGGCCCCCTTTTCATGGCCGAACAGCTCCGACTCGATCAGGTTCTCGGCGAGGGCGGCGCAGTTGACGGTGATCAGTGGCCCGTTCTGGCGTGGGCTTTTATCGTGCAGGGCGCGCGCCACCAGCTCCTTGCCGGTTCCCGACTCGCCGAGGATTAATACCGTGGTGTCGGTGGGGGCGACCCGCTCGATGCGCCCGAATACCTCGCGCATCGGCGCGCTCTCGCCAATCATCCCTTGCACCGGGTAGCAGTGGGCGAGGTCGGACTTGAGGGCGCTGTTCTGTCGCAGCAGGTCGCGCTGTTGCAGCGCGCGCTCGATGGTGAGCAGCATCTCGTCGTGATCGAAGGGCTTGGGGATATAGTCCACCGCGCCGAGGCGCATCGCCTCCACCGCCGAGCGCACGCTGGCGTAGCTGGTCATGATCACCACCGGGACACCACCGGCGCGGGCGATCACCTCGGTACCGGGGGCGCCGGGCAGGCGCAGGTCGGAGAGGATGAGGTCGAAGTTGTCGAGGCGTTGCTCGTCCTCGGCCTGCTCCAGTGATTCGGCCTCGGCCACCTGGTAGCCGTTGCGACTCAGCAGGCGGTTGATGCTGCCGCGGATGATCGCCTCGTCCTCGATAACCAGTATCTGTTTCATGACTCACTCTTGAACGCGGGTAGTCGCAGGGTAAAGGTGGTGCCCCTGTCGCTGCTCTTCAGGCTGAGACTGCCACCGTGTTGCCGCACGATGCTGTAGGCCAGCGGCAGGCCGAGGCCGGTTCCCTCTCCCACCGCCTTGGTGGTGAAGAAGGGCTCGAATATTTTCTCTTGCAGTGCCTCGGGGATGCCGTGGCCCTGATCGCTGATCGCCAGCTCGACATGTTCGCCGTCGAGTCGGCCGCTGATGATGAGGGCGTCGCCCGGCTCGGAGGCGTCGCAGGCGTTGGAGAGCAGGTTGACGAAGACCTGGATCAGGCGTTGGCGGTCTCCCTCTGCGAGCAGTGGGGCGGCGCAGTCGATGTGGGTTCCCAGCTGTTTTCCGCTTCGGCTCAGGCGTACCAGTTGCAACGCCTCATTGATGCACTCGCATAGCTCAACGGGCTCGGGGGCAAGCTCGTGCAGGCTGCCGCCGTGGCTGAAGTTGACCAGTGACTGCACGATGTTGGAAATGCGACGGGTCTGCTCGAGGATCTGCTCCAGCCCCTGCTGCTGGAAGTCGCCACCCTCGGGTTCCTGCAACAGGTCCTGTGCCAGACAGGCGATACCAGTGACCGGGTTACCGATTTCATGGGCCACACCGGCGGCGAGACGGCCGATGGAGGCGAGGCGTTCGCTGTGGGCCAGCTCCGCCTCCAACGTATGCAGCTCGGTCAGGTCCTCTATCAGGATGACGCTGCCGCCACCGCTCTGGCTGATACCGGGGTCGTCGATGGCGGCCTTGTGCAGGTTGAGTACGCGCGTCTCAGCGTTGAGTTGCAGCTTCTGATGACGTAGTTGTGACTCATCGCTGCGCAGGAAGCGGGACAGCAGTTCACCCCAGGGCTCGGGGAGCTGGTCCAGGGGGCGGCCCTGTAGCTCGTCAGCGGCTACCCCGGAGAGTCGCTGCATGGCGCCGTTCCAACTCACCACGCACATGTCCGGACCTACTGAGCAGACCCCCAACGGCAGGTCCTGTAGCACCTGGCGGTGGTAGCGGCGCAGGTTGTCCAGTTCGGCGGCGAGGCCGCGCAGGCGCAGGTTGGAGGCCTCCAGTTTCTGCTCGACGAACTGCATGGTGTCGGAGAGGGCGTGGCGGGTACGTGAGTCCAGGCGCAGGTGCTCGTCGACGATCATCCGCGCCAGCAGTGGACCGAGCAGGCCGGAGAGGTTGCGCTGGATCTGTTCGCGCAGCTGGGCCAGGTCGGCGCTGCGCAGCTCGGTGTGCAGCAGCCCCAGATCGCCCAGGGCGCGGTCCACCTCATGACGGGCCATCTCCTCGCCGATCAGTCGACTGAGCTGGGCCTGCACCTGCTCCACGTTTTCCGCCTCGGGCTGGCCTCCGGGTGGGGACAGCCCCTCGCGGCAGCAGGCATCCGCCACTTTCTGCTCGGCCTCACTGGCGCGTGTCAGTAGCGAGACGGTGACGAACAGCAGGGCGTTGATCGACAGCGACCAGAGGGTGCTGCTTTGCCAGGGGTCGTCGGGCTGCTCACTGTAGAAACCGATGGAGTGCTCGATGCCGGTGGTAATGAAACCCGAGCCCTCCAGCAGCGGCAGTAGCAGGGCAACGGCCCACACCCCGCCGCCGCCGAGCAGGCCGGCGATGAAGCCGGCACGGGTGGCGCGGCGCCAGTAGAGCAGGCCGATGACTCCGGGCAGGAACTGGGCCACGGCGACGAAGGAGATGAGTCCCAGCTGCACCAGTCCCTGGTTGTGCTCCAGCAGCAGGTAGAAGCCGTAACCGGCGGCGATGATGAGGGCGATGAGCAGGCGTCTTCCCCACAGCAGCCAGCGGTAGATGTTGGTGTGCTCACCGGGGCGTGGCGGGAAGCTGGCGGGCAGTACCAGGTGGTTCATGCACATGGAGGCCAGCGCCAGGGTGGTGACGATGATCATGGCGCTGGCGGCGGAGAGACCGCCGACGAAGGTGAGCACCGGCAGCAGGCTGCTGCCGCTGCCGAGGGTGATGCCGAGCACGTGAAAGTCGGGGGTGGTGGGCGCACCCGAGTGGATCCCGGCCCAGAGGATGGGTGGGATGGACAGGTTGAGCAGCAGCAGGAACAGCGGGAAGCCCCAGCTGGCGCTGCCCAGGGCGCGCTCGTTCAGGTTCTCGATGAAGGTCATGTGGAACTGGCGCGGCAACAGGAAGGCGGCGCTGAAGGCCAGCAGCAGCAGCGTCCCCCAGGAACCCTCACGCACCGGCCGATAGAGTGCCTCCAGGGCCTCGGGGTGGCTGCTCAGCCAGCGCTCAAGGTCGCCGGGGCCATCGAAGACGCCGTAGAGGGCGAAGACGCCCACCGCCAGCAGCGCCAGCAGTTTCACCAGTGACTCGAAGGCGATGGCCAGCACCAGCCCCTCGTGCTTTTCACGCGCCGAGGTGTGGCGGGCACCGAAGAGGATCGCGAAGAGGGTGACGGTGATGCAGAAGCCCAGCGCCAGGGTCGCCGGGGCCGCCTCGTGGGTCAGCACCTGAGTCGACTCGGCGACGGCGCGGATCTGCAGGGCGATATAGGGGAGGGTACCGGTGAGCATGAAGAGGGTGACCAGCACCCCGGCCAGTTGGCTCTGGTAGCGGAAGGCGAAGAGGTCGGCCAGGGAGGAGAGCTGGTGCTCGCGGGTCAGGCGCAGGATGGGCTGTAACAGCACCGGGGCGAGAATGAAGGCGAGGGTGACCCCCAGGTAGATGGTGAGAAAGCTGTAACCCTGGGTGGCGGCGAAGCCGACGCTGCCGTAAAAGCTCCAGGATGTAGCGTAGACCCCCAGCGAGAGCACATAGGTGAGCGGGTGGCTCGCCCAGTGACGTGGCAGCTTGCCGTTGTCCGCCGCATAGGCGATGAGAAACAGCAGCAGCAGGTAGCCGATGCCGACCAGAAACAGCTGCCACAGCTCAATCGCCATCGCGCTCTCCACGCGCATGGCGCAGCAGCTGGCGACGAAGCCAGAAGCTCAGGGCGATGATCAGGGCCCAGATGAGATAGGGGGCGTACCAGGGGCTGTCATCGGCGGCCCACCACTCACGCAGCGGCGAGAGCAACAGGAACAGGGCGAAGAGGAACAGCAGCACGACCCGGTCTAGCAGCCCCTCGCTGCGGTCGATTCGGTTCATGGGGAGAGGATAGCAGTAGTTGTTACGAATGGTAACAGTCCTTAACCCTTGCTAAGGCTGGGCGGGGCGGTCATCATAGCCGTTTTTCCACCCTCAGGGCCGCGCCGACATGCTGTTGATGATCGACA
>JBFFSW010000113.1:0-5327 GCA_041572195.1 Thiohalomonadaceae bacterium
ACAGGCTGATGGTGGAGAGGGTGATGATACCGAGGATGTAACGGTCGATGCGTGGCGCCAGACGCGCGGTCTCCAGGAAGCTGCGTGTGTAGATACTGCCGCTGATACCCGCCAGCAGCGCCAGTCCGCTGGCGGCGTAGAGGGTCATGAACTCCGAGTGGTGCCAAAGGTACTGGTAACCGAGACCGTTCTGGGTGAACCAGGAGGTGCAGCCGAAGAGGATGTAGATGACGTAGTAGAGGTGACTCATGCTCCTGACGGTAACGAACAGCATCAGGTTATAGAGCATCGCCACCAGCATACCCCCATAGAAGATGCCGAAGGCGATGTACTCCAGCGCTACCTTTTTCTGAAACTGGTCGGCGCTGGAGATGCGCAGCGACGAGGGGGAGATGGGCGCGACCCGGTTACGCACTATACGGATGTAGTAGGTCGTGTGTTCGCCGGGGCCGCTCTCCAGGCGCAGCATCGGGTGGCGGTAGTTGCCGTAGTCGGAGTTGTGCCCCTGCAGGATGTCAAAGCCGTAGTATCGTCGTTCGCCATCGGCGCCGATGGCGTAGGTCTGGATGCGGTCGACGAACTCAAGGTTGAACTCCATCAACCAGATCAGGCTGCTTTCGTGGGGGTTGTGTACGCTGAAGCGAAACCAGTAATCGCGATCATTCAGGGGGAAGTTGTATCCGCCTCGCTCGGGATGTCGGAAAGGCGGTTCGTCCATGGCCAGCAGCTGCTCCAGTTCCATGGGCTCATCTTCGATCAGGTACTCCATGCGCTCATGGATCGGCAGCTGATCCATCGAGGGCTGCAGTTGCAACGGGAGGATATCCAGCGCCGGGCTTAGGCCTGGCGCGAGGCAGAAAAGCAGGAGAATGAATGCACGAATGCTGATCGTCAAAATGAAATCCCTTTCCCGTTATTCCTTGTTATAGGGGGATGTTTACGCGGCGCAGACTACCTGATTACGCCCCCGCTCCTTGGCCTGGTAGAGGGCCTGGTCGGCTCGTGCCAGCAACTCGCTGAAGCGATCCTCCTTGTCCAGCACCGCGAGGCCGAAACTGGCGGTGAGCGGTATCTCCCTGCCGTCGGCGGAGAGGCCGATGGCGGAGATGTTCTGGCGCAGACGCTCGGCGATCTCCTGGGCCTCCGCTTCGCTGGTTTCCGGCAGCAGCACGGCGAACTCCTCGCCGCCGATACGTCCGGCCACGTCGGTCTCGCGCAGCCCCTCCGGCAGGGCCGAGGCGATCGCCTGCAGGGCCATGTCACCCACCGCGTGGCCGTGGCGGTCATTGATGTGCTTGAAGTGGTCAACGTCCAGGGTCAGCACCGTGAGCGGGTGCTGATAGCGGCGGCTCATCGAGAGGTTGCGCTCGGCCTGCTCGAAGAAGCAGCGGCGGTTGGGCATGCCGGTGAGCGGGTCGGTACGCGCCAGCAGCTCGGCCGCCTCCTTGGCCTCCTTGAGTTCGGTGGTGCGCTCGGCAACCCGCTCTTCCAGCTCCAGCTTGGCCTGCAGCAGGGTCTCGCGATAGAGCGCCTGGGCCTCCTCCTTCTCCTTCTGCATGGCGTTGAAGCGGTCGGCCAGGGCGATGGAGAGCAGGATCGCCTCGATCCAGTTACCGGCCTGACCACCCCAGGCGAACAGGGGATCGCTGTTGAGCGCGCCCTGGTGCTGAAGCACCAGCATCAGGGTGCCGAAGCCGAAGAAGATCCAGGCGATGGTGTAGATGCGGGCGGGCTTGTAGCCCTTGCTCCAGATATAGCCGCCGATGAAGGGGTAGGTGAAGACGCTGATACCGACCACCAGATAGGCGAGGTTGATGGCGCTGTTGAGCATGCCGGCGAGGGCCATGGCCACGCCCAGCGTGGAGAGCATGATGATGCCGAGGATGAAGCGGTCGACGTTGGGGCTGCGTTTGCCGGTGCCGAGAAAGGCGCGGGTGTAGAGTGAGCCGCAGAGTACGCTGAGCAGGGCGAAGAGGCTTGGCGCGTAGTCGGTCATGAACTCGTTGCCGCCCCAGAACAGGTGCGGACCGATGCCATTCTGGCACAGCCAGGAGGAACTGATGGTGCCCAGGTAGAGGACGTAGTAGATATAGGTGGACTCACGGATGCTGAAGTAGAGCATCAGGTTGTAGAGCATGGCGATGATCATGCCGCCGTAGAAGAGTCCAAACCAGAAATACTGGTCGGCAATGTGGTTCTCGAAGGCCTCGGCGGTCCACAGGCGCACATCGGAGGCGGAGAGCGGCGTCGGCTTGTCGCGAGCGGCGCGCAGGTAGAAGGTGAGCGCTTCCCCTGGGGCGTTGTCGAAGCTGGCGAGGAAGTGGCGGAAGTCAATCAGCCTCGGGTCGGAGCGATCCTTGAGCTTGTACTGGATGCTTTCACGTACAATACCGGCGCTGTCGAGGGTGTAGACCTCCAGCTCGGTAAGCTGCTCCTGGTTGAACTCCATGCGCCACTGGAGTGGCAGCTCATGCGGGTTGGTGATGCTGAAGCGCAGCCAGTAGGTGTGGTTGCTGAAGGGGAAGTGGTGATCGACACGCTCTACCGGACGGAAGGCGTAGCCATGGTCGGCGTACACCTCCTCGAAGGGGGTGTCGCCCGCCTCGTCCACCCAGTACTCCAGCTGCTCGCGGATCAGCCGGGCGCTCATCGTCTCCTCCAGTGCGATCGGCTCCAGTGCCTGCGCCAGGGGCGCCAGCAGTAGAAGCAGCACGGCGAGCAGCAGTGAGGGCCGGCGGTGGGACAAGGACGATCTCTCCAGAAGGGCTTTGGCCGCAAATGATAATAGGATTTATATAATAAAGGAATCTAGCGTGAGGGTGTGCCGATGAGAGAACTCTATCCCGAGATCCAACCCTATGTGAACCACAGCCTGGAGGTCGAGCCTCCGCACCACCTGCATCTGGAGGAGTGCGGCAACCCCGAGGGCTTGCCGGTGCTGTTCGTGCATGGCGGCCCCGGGGGTGGCTGCGAGCCTTACCACCGGCGCTTCTTCGACCCGGATCGCTACCGCATCATCCTCTTCGACCAGCGCGGCTGTGGCCGCTCAAGCCCGCACGCCTCGCTGGAGAACAACACCACCCAGGCGCTGGTGGCGGACATGGAGCGCATCCGCGAGCACCTGGGCATAGCGCGTTGGTTGCTGTTCGGCGGCTCCTGGGGCTCCACCCTCAGCCTGGTCTATGCCCAGACTCACCCCGAGCGGGTGCTGGGCCTCGTGCTGCGTGGCATCTTCCTCTGCCGCCCGCGGGAGATCCAGTGGTTCTATCAGGAGGGGGCCGGACGCCTCTTTCCCGAGGCGTGGGCCGACTATCTGGCGCCGGTGCCGGAGAGCGAGCGCGATGACATGCTCGGCGCCTATCAGCGTCTGCTCAACGGCGAGGATGAGCTCAAGCGCATGGCCGCGGCCAAGGCCTGGTCGCTGTGGGAGGGGCGCACCTCCACCCTGCGCCCATCGAAGACGGTGGAGGCCCACTTCGCCGATCCCTACACCGCCCTGGCCATGGCCCGCATCGAGAACCATTACTTCATGCACGACAGCTTTCTGGAGGAGAACCAGATCCTGCGCGACGCTGACCGCCTGGCGGGGATCCCCGGCATCATTGTCCAGGGGCGCTACGATGTGGTCTGTCCCGCCGAGAGCGCCTGGCAACTACACCAGGCGTGGCCCGGCTCCCGCCTGGAGATGATCGCCGATGCCGGTCACTCGGCCAGCGAGCCGGGCATCGTCGATGCGCTGGTGCGGGCCACCGACCGCATGCTGGAACAGTTGGCGTGATCGGCCTGTTGCAGCGGGTGAGCGAGGCCTCGGTGCGGGTCGAGGGCGAGACGGTGGGAGCCATCGGCCCTGGCCTGCTGGTGCTGCTGGGGGTGGAGCGGGGCGACGGCGAGGCGCAGGCGGCACGCCTGCTGGAGCGGCTGCTGGGCTACCGGGTGTTCGAGGATGAGGCGGGCAAGATGAACCTCAGCCTGCGCGATACCGGCGGCGGCCTGCTGCTGGTGCCGCAGTTCACCCTCCCCGCCGACACCCACAAGGGGACACGCCCCAGCTTCACCCCCGCGGCGCCACCCGATGAGGGGCGGCGGTGGTACGACTGGATGCTGCTCAACGCGGCGCGGGGGCACGGGGGGGAGGTGGCCGGTGGGCGTTTCGGTGCCGATATGCAGGTGGCGCTGGTCAACGATGGCCCGGTGACCTTCTGGCTAAGATTGGAGCCGGATGGAAAGTAGGCAAAAAAGAGACAAAAATCACTTACAAATGAGGATTTATATTAGGAAAGCCTAATATAGTATTGATTTTTTTAAAGAAAATGGGAAAAAAGTGGTGTCAGATAATTGCAATGAGTGTGTGATTTGTGTCACAGTGTCGCCCCAGTGAGTATGGAGACCCGTACCACTGGGCCCGGAATCGTGTTTTCGGGTCTTGTTTGGAAGATAAAATCAAAGCTACCTGTAGGGGGTAATCTATAATGAGCATGTTCAAGAAATTCGGCCTGACCGCCGTTGCCGCCGGCATCGCCGCCGGTTCCATGGTCGTTTCCAACGACGCCGAAGCCGTCCCGGCCTTCGCCCGTCAGACCGGTATGGCCTGCGTCAGCTGCCACTCCGGCAACTTCCCGGCCCTGAACGCCTTCGGTCGTTCCTTCAAGGCCAGCAACTACACCATGCGCGGCGCCGCCCCGCTGATCGAGGGCGAGAAGCTCTCCCTGCCTGCTGACCTGAAGATGTCCCTGATCACCAAGCTGCGTTACCAGCTGGATGGCTCCGTCGACGGCGGCCGTGGTGAGATCCAGTGGCCCGACGAGGCCGCCTTCCTGGTCGGTGGTCGTGCCGCCGAGAACATCGGCTTCCTGCTCGAGGCCGGTCTGGCTGGTCACGAAGTGCACGCGGGTCAGGCTGTTGCCGTTGACCCCCTCACCGGTCTGGGCACCGTTACCGATGCCGGCGAGACCGCTGGTGGCTTCCTGGGCTTCAAGGTTGGCTTCAACGTGACCGACCACTTCGGCGTTGTCGTCTTCGGCACCGACGCCCTGGGCGTTGGCTACGGCTCTGAGATGATGAACACCGGCTTCAAGCGCTCCCAGCGTCCGATCGAGAACCGCAAGGGCTACTCCGCCTACCAGCGTCTCAACATCGGTTCCGGCGCCGCCACCGGTGTTGCTGCTTCCTACCACAGCAACAACCTGGCCATCACCTACTCCCACTGGGCTCCGACCTGGGGTAACGTGAACGCCAACATCCTGGGCGGTCTGGCCCACAACCTGCGTGCCAACTACTTCATGAACGTTGCTGGTTGGGACATGGGCTTCGGCGCCAACATCATGAGC
>JBFFSW010000114.1:0-5287 GCA_041572195.1 Thiohalomonadaceae bacterium
CTCCGGCTGTGCCAACGATTGTATGAACTCCATCCACCGCGCCGACTTCTCTGTGATCGGGACCTGGCGTGACGACATGAAGGTGGATCAGGAGGAGGTGAAGAAGTTCATCGCCGACAAGGGTCGCAAGTACGTGATCGACAACGTCATCACCCGCTGTCCGAGTCAGGCCCTGGGCCTCAACGACGACGACACCCTGGCGGTGGACAACAAGGCCTGCGTGCGCTGCATGCACTGCCTCAACGTCATGAACAAGGCCCTCTCCCCCGGCGACGACAAGGGGGCGAGCATCCTGGTGGGCGGCAAGCGCACCCTCAAGATCGGCGACCTGATGGGCACCGTCATCGTCCCCTTCATGAAGCTGGAGAGCGACGAGGACTTCGAGGCCATCGAGGAGCTGGCCGGTTCGATGATCGATTTCTTCGCCGAGAACGCCCTGGAGCATGAGCGTACCGGAGAGATGATCGAGCGCATCGGCCTGGTCAACTTCCTTGAGGGCATCGGCCTGGAGGTGGAGCCCAACATGATCACCCAGCCGCGCATGAACTCCTACGTGCGCATGGATGGGTGGGACGAGGAGGCCAGGAAGTGGTTCGAGCGTAAGAGTAGCTGAGCCGATAAACCCCGCAGGCCCGTCACCGTGAGGTGGCGGGCCTTTTTTATCGCACTAAAATAGGGCAGAATCATCGCTTACACGGATTTTCAATAACAATAAAAAGCTTTGGAGAAGGCGCTCAATGAACCGGTTCACCATCAGGGCACGGCTTTACGCCATGGTTTTCGTACTGCTCGGCGCCCTCGTTGGCAGCGCCTCCTACGCCATCTATTCCATGTCCCACATCGGCGTCGAGCTGGTGGCCATCGCCGAGCAGGATATCCCCCTCGCCCGCGTCATCACCAATATCACCGTGCACCAGCTGGAGCAGTCGCTACGCTTCGAACAGGGGCTGCGCCATGGCGAACACCTGGACGATGGCGAAAACGGCGCCCTGCTCAAGCAGAGTCTGAGTGAATTCAAGAAACTCAACGCCCAGGTCGATGAGGAACTGCTCAGCGGCGAGCGCATCGCCCGCGAGGCACTGGCCGCCGCCCATACCCAGGCGGAGGCCGACGAATTCAGGCATGTCCTGGAGCAACTCGAACTCATCAAGGCTGAGCACGCCGATTACGCCGAACACGCCCTGCTGACGCTTGATGGATTGAGCCAGGGGGAGACGCGGCTCTACAAAGACAACCTGCATCAGGTCGAGGCCGAGGAGCAGCACCTCAACCACGCGTTGGAGGAACTGCTCACCGAGATCAACGCATTCACCGCCGAGGCGGCGCTGGAGAGCGAGCATCACGAACAGGAGGCGCAGCACACGCTGCTGCTGATCACCCTCGTCGCGGGCGTCGGAGCCCTGCTGCTGGCCGTCGGCACCACCCGCTCCATCGGCACGGGCATTGAGCTGGCGCTTAGCGGGCTCGAGCGCATCGCGCAAAAGGACCTGAGCCGGGAGCTTCGAGGCCAAGACCGAGGGGATGAAATTGGCCGCATGCTCGCCAGCGGCGAGCGGATGCGTCTGGCGCTGATGTCATCAATGGAGACCATCCAGGCCTCAACCAGCGAAATCGCCGCCCTCACCGAGCAGATGGCCCGTACCAGCGAGGAGAGCAGCCACAGCCTGGAGGAGGCGAACAGCCAGCTCAGCCACTCATCCGAGTCGATGACCGAGCTGGTCGGGGCCACTCAGGAGGTGGCCAGAAACGCTACCCTGACCGTCGATCAGGTCATCAGCGCCGAGCAGGCGGTGGCGGGCGGTCGTACCGGCGTGGAGAAGACCATCGCCGAGATCGGTGCCCTGGCCCGGGACGTGGAACGCTCGGCCCGGGCGGTGCAGAACCTGGCGGAGGAGAGCGAGGCGATCACCTCGGTGCTGGATGTAATCAAGAGCGTGGCCGAGCAGACCAACCTGCTGGCGCTCAACGCCTCCATCGAGGCGGCGCGAGCCGGGGAGCACGGCCGCGGCTTTGCGGTGGTGGCCGACGAGGTGCGCACCCTGGCCTCCAGGACCCACCAATCCACCGGCGAGATCGAGGAGATGATCAGCCGCCTGCGCCAGGGCACGCGCGAGGCGGTGGAGACCATGGAGAATGGGCAGCGGCAGGCCGGGATCAGCGTGGATACCGCCGCCAGGGCGGGCGATAACTTCGCTCTAATCAGCGAGGCCATCACCAACATCAGCCGCATGAACGACCTGATCGCCGCCGCCTCACAGCAGCAGAGCACCTCCGCCGAGGAGATCGACAACAGCCTCGCCGGACTCACCGAGGCCAGTCGGGTCAACGCCGAGATCGCCACCGAGGCGGCGAGCGCGGGCCAGGAGCTGGCCAATCTCTCCGAACGACTGCATCAACTAGCCGCCGGCTTCAAGCTTCAGCAGGTGAAGTAGAAGGTCGCCCCCTCTCCCACCGTACCCTCGGCGCGGATCAGACCGCCGTGGCGGTCGATGATGCGCTTGACCGTGGCCAGGCCGATGCCGCTGCCCTCGAATTCCTCCTCGCCATGCAGGCGCTGGAAGGCGCCGAAGAGCTTGTCGGCGTAGCGCATATCGAACCCGGCACCGCTGTCACGCACGTAAAAGGCGGGGCGGCCCTCGATCTCACAACCTCCCACCTCGATTCGCTGGCGGTCGCTGCGGGCGGTATACTTCCAGGCGTTGCCGATGAGGTTATCAAGGGCAATCTTGAGCATCTTCGGATCGGCCTCGCAGGCCAGCCCGTCGGCCACCCGCCACTCCACACCACGCTCCGGCTCCGCCTCCTCCAGCTCGCCGAGTACCTGTCGGGCCAGGGCGCTGATATCGGTGTGACCTCGCTGCAACTCGTAGCGGGAGACCCGCGAGAGGCTCAACAGGTCATCGATGATGGTGCCCATCTTCTGACTGGCGCGGCGGATGCGCTCCAGGTAATCACGTCCGGTCTCATCAATGAGATCGGCGTACTTCGCCAGCAACAGGTGGCTGAAGCCATCGAGGCTGCGCAGCGGCGCGCGCAGGTCGTGAGAGACCGAGTAGGAGAAGGCCTCCAGCTCGCGATTGGCCAGCTGTAGTTCGGCGGTGCGCTCGCCCACCCGTCGCTCCAGTTCGCGGTTGAGCCTGAGCACCTGCTCCTGGGCCTCGCGGCTCTCGGTCACGTCGTGCAACAGGCTCATCACCTCCACCACCTCGCCGTCATCGTCGCAGATGCTGGAGGTGTACCACTCGCAGTCGATCTTGCGGCCATCGGCGGTGACGTTGCCCAGCAACAGGTACTCCGCCTCACCCTCGCCCAACAGCGGCAGCATGGTGCGCTCGAACTCCCGATGCACCGACTCGGGGAAGAGCAGGCGCCAGGAGCGACCTATGACCTGGCCGCGGCCGTAACCGAAGATCTGCTCCGCCGCCGGGTTCCAGTCGAGGATGTTGAAGTCACGGTCCCAGGTAACCACCCCCAGGGGGCTCTGACGCAGATGCAGCGAGAGCTGACGCATGGCACGCTGCAACTGGTGCTCGCGCTCCAGCACCTCCAGGGCGTGGCTGATATCACCTCCCAGCCCCCTGAGCAGGCCGTTCAGCTCATCGCTGAAGTAGTGGCTTTGCACGGCGTACACCGTCAGCGCACCCACCACCCTGCCATCCTGCGCGAAGGGGAAGGCCCCCATGGATCGATAACCGCGCTTGAGGGCCTCCCGGCGCCACGGCTTCATCCGCGGGTCGTGCTCGATGTCGTTACAGATGACCGGCTCACCGGAGAGAATACTGGTGGCCACCGGGCTACCGTCATTGAGGGCCGTGTGCAGCCCGTCCATGTATCCGTCGACATACCCCGCCGCGTGCAGCGGCCTGATCGTGCGTCGCTGCTCGTCCAGCTCCCCCATCCAGCCCATGCGCAGGCCGCCCTCCTCCACCACGATCTCCGCCACCCGGCGCAGCAGCTCGTCACGTTCGGGCTTGCGCAGCACCAGGGCGTTAACCTCGGAGAGCACCCGGTAGAGCCGCTGCACCGCATGCAGTTCGGTGATGGTGCGGCGGTTGTTGAGATAGAAGCGCCACACCGAATAACTGCTCAGGCTCATGGCGAGAAGGGCGAACAGCATTAGGCCCATGCGTAGCGCGCCGAGGCGCTCGCTGCGCAGTCGCAACAGACGTCTGAGGTCATGGCCGACCAGGGCGCTCAGCTCGTTGATCATGACGATGAGCTCGCTGCCCCGATTGAAGAACTGTTCCGCCTCGACGCTCGGCGAGGGCCGGGTGATCTCATGCTCGGCCAGGGTGATGTAGCGGCCCAGACCGACCTCCAGCACGCGCATCCGCTCCGGCAGCTCGGCGGTGTAGCGCAAGGTGTTGTTGCGCAGGACGATACGATGGATGCGCTCCAGCTCCAGCAGCGGCTGGCGTACCAGCCCCAGCTGCTCGGCGAAACGGGTGCGGTGGGATTCGGCCCAGGGGGTGGAGAACCAACCGCCGCCCAGACCGCGCACCCGCGCCAGCGACTCGGCCAGACTCGGCAGTTTGTTGCTGAGCAGGTCGACCAGGTAGTAGATCTCCATCTCCTGGTCGAGGATCAGGTTGGAGTGGCTGGCGCTGAGCATCACCGCCTCCTGCATCTGATCGATGAGACCGCTCTGCTCGCCGAAACGCTCCAGCAGCGCCGCGTCATCCCCCGCCGACTCACTCTCCTGCAGGCGCAGAATACGGTTGCGCACCGTCAGCAGGGACTGACGGTTCATGTAGTGCTCGCTCAGCGGTTTGGCCGCCAGTTCATCGATATCGGCGGCCAACTGCTCGGCCCGCAACTCCCACGGCAACGCGGCGCTGCCGTTGAGCTGGTCCATGCCGCGCCAGCGCTGCATGCGTTCGATAAGCCCCAGCAGCTGCTCGATATGCTCGACACCCTCCGCCTGATGCTCGTAGAAGCGGGCCTCGTCGTGGAAACGGGTAAAAAGGAAGGCAAGCAGGGTCAGGACCAGCAGGGTCGGGCCCAGGGTGGCGATGAGGTAGAGGTGCTGGTGTCGTTGGCGCCTGGGGTCCTTCACAAGCGAAGCCTTATTTATGGTTATTGCCTGTGATTATCGCCTTTTGCCGGACGAAAAAAAACCGCCCCGGTTACGGTGCGGTTCTGGTTTGGCGTCCCATAGGGGAGTCGAACCCCTGTCGCCGCCGTGAAAGGGCGGTGTCCTAGGCCTCTAGACGAATGGGACGAGACCGGTAACGAAAACGGGAGCGAAGTGACCTTCGCTCCCGTATCGTGTTTGGTGGAGCTAGAC
>JBFFSW010000115.1:0-5259 GCA_041572195.1 Thiohalomonadaceae bacterium
CACCGCGCGCAGCGAGCGGCCGATGAGGCGCTGGATCTCCATGCTGCGACCGCCCTGGCCGCCGTTGGAGGCCTCGCGGCGCATGCGCGCGCCGGTGGCGCGCGGCAGCATGCCGTATTCGGCGGTGACCCAGCCCTGACGCTTGCCCTTGAGCCAGCGCGGCACCCGCTCCTCGACGCTGGCGGTGCAGATCACCTTGGTGTCGCCGAACTCCACCAGTACCGAGCCCTCGGCGTGTTTGGTGTAGTTGCGGGTGATGCGGATTTCACGCAGTTGATCGGGCTGGCGGCCGCTGGGACGCATGCTGCTTTCCTTTGTATCGTTAGTGATGGCTCTCGTCGTCGCCGTCCATCTCGTTGCTGTACTGGCGGTAGGCCTGTTCGATGCGCGCGATGGCGTCCTGCAGCGGGTCCTGGGAGACGGGGGCGGTGCTGGGGACGGTGAGGGGGCGGGAGGTCTTCTCCATGCGCAGGGCGATGACGCTGATGTTGTCGCTGTTGGGGTAGCTGTTGAGCTCGGCCTGTTCGGCCATGCCGTTGAGGCTCTCCTCCAGCTCATCTTCGCCATTAAGGCGCAGGCCGATCTGCGCGTCGTCCAGCGCGCCCCAGAGACCGTCGGTGCAGAGCAGCAGCACATCGCCGGGTTTGAGCTGGGTGGGCTTGCCGTGATCCACCGTCGGCGGGGACTCCTGGTAGCCCAGGCACTGGGTGATCTGGTTGCGCCGCGGGTGGCTCTCGCGCTCCACGCTGCTGATGGCGCCGCTGCGGTAGAGCTGCTCCACGAGGCTGTGGTCGGTGGTGCGCACCAGCGGCAGGCCGTCGCGGAAGAGGTAGAAGCGCGAGTCGCCGACGTGGGCCCAGTGCGCGGTGTCGCCGTTGACCAGGCAGAGCACCCCGGTGGTGCCCGGCGGGCGGGCGTAGCGACCGGAGTTGTCGATGATGTGGCGGTGGGTGTCGAGCAGGATCCGCTCGAGCAGGGCGGCCGGGTCCGCCAGCGGCTGGTCGTTGCCGAGGAAGGCCTCGCGGGCGGTGTCCACCAGGGTCTGTGCCGCCACCTCGCCGCCGGGGCGTCCGCCCATGCCGTCGCCCAGCACCAGCAGCACGCCGTCCACGCTCTCGATGGCGGAGAAGCGGTCCTGGTTGCTGTTGCGGTTGCCGAGGCGGTTGGCCTGTCCGATCTCGTAGCGCATCAGCCTCGCCTCCACGGCAGGTTCTCGGTGAAGCGCTCGAACATGGAGGCGGGCTTCTCCGGCTCCGGCTCGGGGGCGTCGCTGTGGAGCGCCTCCAGCAGCTGTTCGACGCTCTGCGGGCGCAGCAGCGGGTCCACCTCCATGGCCCAGTCGATGGCCGCGCGCAGGCTGTAGGAGTAACCCTCCTTGCGGAAGGCCTCCACCGCGGGCTTCATCTCATCCTTCATGCGCCGCTCCTCGGCGGGCGGCGGCGCTCCCCCCTCGATGCAGGCGCGGATGGTGGCGCCGATGGCGTAGATGTCGGTCCAGGGGCCGACGTAGCCGCCGGGGGTGGACTGCTCCACCGGTGAGAAGCCCAGGGTGAGCACCTGCCCCGGCTGCTTGCGGCGGCTCTGCTGGATCTCGTGCACGGCGCCGAAGTCCAGCAGCAGCGGGTTGCCCTTGGCGCGCAGGTAGATGTTGCCGGGCTTGATGTCCAGATGCAGCAGGCCGTTGTCGTGGATGGTCTTGAGGCCATCGAGCAGCGGCTCGAAGACGGTGCGGATCAGCTTCTCGCTGAGACCGGCGTTGTGGCGCTTGATGTACTCCTGCAGGTTGATGCCCTTCTCGTAGGCCATCACCATGTAGACCGTGCCGTTGGCGCGGAAGAAGCTCAGCACGTTGACGATGTTGGGGTGCTTGAGGGTGGCCAGGGTGCTGGCCTCCTGGAAGAACAGCCGCCGACCGTGGGTGAACTGGTCGCTCTGCGCCTCGTCGTGGGTGTGCACGCTGCCGTCCTCGGCGCGGTAGGCGAGCTTGCGCGGCATGTACTCCTTGATGATCACCTGCGCCTCGGGATTGTCCCGATGGTGCGCCAGGTAGACGATGCTGAAGCCGCCGCCGCCGATCTTGCGGTCGATGACATAGTGGTCCAGCACCGTACCGTCGGCGAGGCTGAGGTTGTCTCGGTTATCGTTCATATCTTAAGTATGTAATCCCAGCACTTAGATTATCATTAAGCGGCCACGCGGGTTACCATGAAAACGTATTCACCGATGGAGCCACCATGACCCACAGCATGACCGCATTTGCCCGTCGCGAGGCCCTGGTGGGCGAGCCGCAGGCGGCTGGCCGCCTCACCCTGGAGCTGCGCGGGGTCAACCACCGCTACCTGGAGCTGGTGCTGCGCCTGCCCGATGAGCTGCGCGCGCTGGAGCCCGCCCTGCGTGAGGGGCTGGCCGCGCGCCTGGGCCGCGGTAAGGTGGAGCTGGGGCTGCGCTACACCCCGCCCGAGGCCGCGGGCGGCGCCCTGGCCATCGACGATGAGCTGGTCAAGCGCCTCTCCCACGCCAGTCGCGAGGTGGAGGCGCTGCTCTATAATCCGGCGCCCATCAGCTCGCTGGAGCTGCTGCGCTGGCCCGGGGTGATGCGCCCGCCGAGCATCGCCGCCGAGATCCTGCAGGGGGCGGCGCTGGCCCTGCTGGAGGAGGCCCTGGAGGAGTTCATCGACAGTCGTGGGCGCGAGGGGGCCAAGCTGCGCGAGGTGATCGACCGGCGCCTGGCGGCGATGACCGAGGTGGTCGCCGCGGTGCGTGAGCGCATGCCCCAGGTGCTCGCCGCCCAGCGCGAGAAGCTGCGTAACCGCGTCGCCGAGCTGAAGGTCGAGCTGGACGAGGGGCGCCTGGAGCAGGAGCTGGCGCTGCTGGCGCAGAAGGCGGACGTGGACGAGGAGATGGACCGCCTGGAGACTCACATCGCCGAGGTGGGCCGGGTGCTGGCGCAGAGCGGTCCGGTGGGCCGCCGCCTCGACTTCCTCATGCAGGAGCTCAACCGCGAGGCCAACACCCTGGGATCCAAGTCCATCGACACCGAGACCACCGCCGCCTCGGTGGAGCTGAAGGTGTTGATCGAGCAGATGCGCGAGCAGATACAGAACATCGAATAAAGGAAACAAAGAAATGAGCACCGCGAGCGGTACCCTGTACATCGTCTCCGCCCCCTCCGGGGCGGGCAAGACCAGCCTGGTCAAGGCCCTGCTGGACTCTACCCGCGGCATCGAGCTGTCGGTCTCCCACACCACCCGGGCGATGCGCCCCGGCGAGGAGGACGGCAAGCACTACCACTTCACCGATGTCGACACCTTCAAGGCGATGATCCGCGACAACAACTTCCTGGAGCACGCCCAGGTGTTCGACAACTTCTACGGCACCTCCCGTTCCAGCACCCTGGACCACGTTCGTCGTGGCATGGACGTGATCCTGGAGATCGACTGGCAGGGCGCCCAGCAGGTGCGCGAGATGATCCCCGAGGCGGTGGGCATCTTCATCATGCCCCCCTCGCGCGAGGCCCTGGAGGAGCGGCTGCGCGGCCGCGGCCAGGACGGCGAGGAGATCATCGCCCGGCGCATGCGCGACGCCGAGAGCGAGATGAGCCACTACGGCGAGTTCGACTACCTCATCATTAACGATGATTTCGACACCGCCCTGAGCGAGCTGCGTGCTATCTTCCTCGCCCGTCGCCAGGAGATCGGCCGTCAGCGCCTGCGCCACGCCGCGCTGCTGGATAAGCTGCTGGCGTAAGCCCCGCGCCTCCGGTAAGATCCGGAGGTTTCGCCCCACACTCCGCGGGGCCTGTTGCATCAATCGGGAGAACCACGATGGCGCGAGTCACCGTCGAAGACTGTCTTGAGAACCTGGACAACCGCTTCCAGCTGGTGCTGGTGGCGACCAAGCGTGCCCGCCAGCTGGCCAACGGCCGCGAGGCCCTGCTGGATTGGGAGAACGACAAGCCCACCGTGCTCGCCCTGCGCGAGATCGCCGATGGTCTGGTCGGCCGCGAGGTGCTGGACGAGCCGGTCGACGCTGAGGTGGAAGAGGACCTCTTCGCCGAGGCCGCCGATGAGACCGAGGCCGCCGCTCCCGCCCCCGTCGCCGATAAGTCGGAAGAGGACGAGTAAGCGCCCGCCAACGGCAGTCAGGGGAGGCCGCGGTGTTCCTGATCAGTGACCTCTGCGCCATGCTCGAGTCCTATCTCGAGAAGGAGCAGGTGGCCGAGGTCTACCGCGCCTACCTCTTCGGTGCCGAGGCCCACGAGGGCCAGCGTCGCAAGAGCGGCGAACCCTACATCTACCACCCGCTGGCGGTGGCGCGCATCCTCACCGAGATGCGCATGGACTACCGCTCCATCGTCGCCGCCATCCTCCACGACGTCATCGAGGACACCCCCACCGCCAAGGAGCAGCTGGAGGAGGAGTTCGGCGAGGAGGTGGCGGCGCTGGTGGACGGTGTCTCCAAGCTCACCCACATCGAATTCGAGACCAAGGCCGAGGCCCAGGCCGCCAACTTCCGCAAGATGATGCTGGCGATGGCCGAGGACATCCGCGTCATCCTCATCAAGCTGGCCGACCGCCTGCACAACATGCGCACCCTGGGCGTGATGCGCCCGGAGAAGCAGCGGCGTATCGCCCGCGAGACCCTGGAGGTGTACGCCCCGGTGGCCAACCGCCTGGGCATCAACGCCATGCGCCAGGAGCTGGAGGAGCTGGGCTTCCAGGCCTACTATCCGCGCCGCTACGCGGTGCTGGAGAAGGAGGTGCGCGCCGCCTGCGGCAATCGTCGCGAGGTGGTCTCCAAGATCCTCGCCGCCATCCAGGAGCGGCTGCGGGAGGAGGGGCTGGAGAGCGAGGTGGCCGGGCGGCAGAAGCGCCCCTACAGCATCTATCGCAAGATGCGCAGCAAGCACCTCGCCTTCCACGACCTGATGGATGTCTTTGGCTTCCGCATCGTGGTCGATTCGGTGGACAGCTGTTACCGCGCCCTGGGCGTGGTGCACAACCTCTACAAGCCCGTCCCTGGCAAGTTCAAGGACTACATCGCCATCCCCAAGGCCAACGGCTACCAGTCCCTGCACACCGCCCTGCTCACCCCCTACGGCGCCCCCATCGAGGTGCAGATCCGCACCGCCGACATGGACAAGGTGGCCGAGTCCGGGATTGCCTCCCACTGGCTCTACAAGAGCGGCGATGCGTCGGGCGGCATCGCCCACGAGCGGGCCCGCGAGTGGCTGAAAAACCTGCTGGAGCTACAGCAGAA
>JBFFSW010000116.1:0-5246 GCA_041572195.1 Thiohalomonadaceae bacterium
GCCAGGTCGGCGTTGCGCACCAGCTCATCGGGGTTCTGGCCGTCCTCGGGGTAGAAGCTGATGCCGATGCTGCCGGAGACGAACAGCTCCACCCAGTCCAGCTCCATCGGCTGCTCAATGCGCTCCAGCAGACGCAGCGCCAGCTCCGCCGCCTCGTCCACGTCACCCAGGCGTGGGAACAGCAGCACAAACTCATCACCGCCGATGCGACCGACGGTGCACTCCCGCTCGCAGCCCGCGCCGATGCGCTCGGCGATCTGCACCAGCAGGCGGTCGCCGAAACCGTGGCCGAAGCTGTCGTTAATGTTCTTGAAGCGATTGAGGTCGAGAAACATCACCGCGAATGAGGACTCTTCGGCATCGGCCTGGGCGATCAGGTCCTCGATGCGCTTGGCCACCAGGCGGCGGTTGGGCAGGTCGGTGAGCGGGTCGTAGTAGGCCATGTGCTCAATGCGCTGGGCGTCGAGGTGGCGCTGGGTGATGTCCAGGTTGGTGGAGCGAACGCCGATCTGCACGCCCTGCTCATCGTAGACCGGTGCGCAGACGTGGTTGACCCAAATCTCGCGGCCGTCGGCGGCCAGCAGGCGCACATCGAAGCTCTCGGGCTCACCGCCGTCGTTAATGCTGTGGATGTGGTTGGCCCAGCGCCAGCGGTCCTCCTGGTGCACCAGCCGGTCCATCAGGTTGGGCTCGTCATAGAAGGCCTGGGGCGAGTAACCCAGCATCTGTTCGCAGGAGGGGGAGACGTATTCGTAGCTGCCGTCGACGCGGCGGTAGTAGGTGAACTCCTGGGCCAGGTCGGCGATGGCGCGGAACTGCTCGCTCTTCTCACGCAGCCGCTGCTTGAGCAGCACCGCGCGACCGAGCAGGCTGCCGATCACCAGGCCCACCAGCATCGGCACGAAGAAGAATTCCGGCTTGAACTGGTTGTAGACGTAGATGGCCTGAAAACCGGCCGCTGGGCCGATGACCATATAGGTCAGCAGCACGTGCTTGAGATAGACACGCCAGGGATGGTTGTTGCGCCCGCGGGGGCCGTGCATGGATGTAATCCCTCTCCTGCGTATGGGGGCCTTCCCATACCTATTTATATAGTTATGCGCACCAACTTAATCGGCCCATGCGGGGCCGTCAAGCGCCACTACCCATC
Source organism: Thiohalomonadaceae bacterium (assembly GCA_041572195.1). GTDB lineage: Bacteria > Pseudomonadota > Gammaproteobacteria > Thiohalomonadales > Thiohalomonadaceae > JBFFSW01. Next base: position 1,151 of record JBFFSW010000116.1, read on the forward strand.
ATGGTGCGTCGGCGCCACCTTGATCACCTCCTCCAGGGTGGTGAGTCCGGCGGCCACCTTCTGTGCACCGTTGAGGCGCAGCGGCTTCATCCCCTCCTTGATCGCCTCGCGGCGCAGCTCCTCGATATCGCAATCGGCGTGTACGCGGCGCTTCAACGCCGAGGTCATCGGCATCATCTCGTAGATGCCGACACGCCCCATGAAGCCGGTCTGGCGGCATTCCAGACAGCCGACCGGCTGCTGCACCTGCTCCGGCGGCGGCGCCTTCCAGGGGGAGACCAGCGAGCCCCAAAGCTCCCGGTCCACCTCCCCCGGCTGCTTGCAGTGGGGACAGAGGGTGCGCACCAGACGCTGGCCCAGCACCCCCAGCACGGTGGCGTTGATGAGGTAGGGGGGGATGCCCACCTCCATCAGGCGGGTGATGGCGGTAGGGGCATCGTTGGTGTGCAGGGTGGAGAAGACCAGGTGGCCGGTGAGCGCCGCCTGTACCGCCATCTCGGCGGTCTCGTAGTCGCGAATCTCACCGACCATGATGATGTCCGGGTCCTGACGCAGCAGGGTGCGCACCCCGGAGGCGAAGTCCAGGCCGATGTTGTGCTGCACCTGCATCTGGTTGAAGCTGGGCTCGATCAGCTCGATCGGGTCCTCCACGGTGCAGACGTTCACCTCCGGCTGGGCCAGCGACTTGAGGGTGGTGTAGAGCGTGGTGGTCTTGCCCGAGCCGGTGGGGCCGGTGACCAGGATGATGCCGTTAGGGGCAGCGATCAGCCGCTCCCAGTGGGCCAACTCATCACGCGAGAAGCCCAGCGCTGAGAAATCCTTGACCAGCACCTCGGGGTCGAAGATTCGCATCACCAGCTTCTCACCGAAGGCAGTGGGCATAGTCGAGAGGCGCAGCTCCACCTCGTCGCCCAGCGGAGTGCGGGTCTTGAGGCGACCGTCCTGCGGGCGGCGTTTCTCGGAGACATCCATGCGCCCGAGGATCTTGATGCGGCTGGTCACCGCCGCCATCACCGTGGCCGGAACCTGGTAGACCTGATGCATCACACCATCGATGCGAAAGCGGATATTGCCCTGCTCGCGGCGCGGCTCCAGGTGGATGTCGCTGGCACGCTGGGAGAAGGCGTACTGCAGCAGCCAGTCAACGATGTTGACCACATGCTGGTCGTTGGCCTCGAGCTTGCCGGAGCGGCCCAGCTCCATCAGCTGTTCGAGGTTCTGCATCCCGCCGAAGCTCCGCCCCTGCTCCTGGCTGGCGCCCAGCACCGAGCGCGAGAGGCTGTAGAACTCCAGCAGGTAGCGGCCGATATCCTCGGGGTTGGCCACCACCGGGGTGACGCGTTTGGAGAGGATACGCTCCAGCTCGTGACGCCACTCGTCCACCCCCGGCTCGGCGGTGGCGATCACCACCTCGTCGGCGCGCGCCTCCACGGCGAGGATTTTGAAGCGCTCGGCGTAGGCGTAGGACATCACCGAGGTGACCGCGGGCACGTCCACCTTCAGCGGGTCGATGGTGACGAAGGGCAACTGGAAGCGCGCCGCCAGCCAGCGGCTCAACTCATCCAGGGTGAGCTGTCGCGAGGGGTTGAGCTGATCGGGCCAGCCGTGGTGGGCGATGAGGGCCAGGGGGTGTTCACGCTTCGGCCCATGGGGCGCCACCGCCATCAGGGTCTGGGCCTGTTCGGCGTCCACCCGACCGTCGGCCACCAGCGCATCCAGCACCGCCTTCAGATCCAGACGTCCACTCTTGTCGATCAATTGCGCCATGGCGCCATATCCTTAGGTAACTCTCTCATGCGCCAACGATACCAGCTTTGCTCTGCTTGCCACACAGAGGCGTAGCAATACCACAGCAACAGCATGGGAAATAGACGAATCGGAGTTTACCTACAATACTCAGCGGTGGACTACAAAACCGTGACATCCCGCGAGGGAATACGCGACACGGAAAGGACCGCCGAAATGATGATACGCCCTCTGTTCTGGATAGTAGTGGCCTTGCTGGCTTCACTGCCTGTTTACGCTCATGAAAATGTCGGCCCAGCTTTTAGTCCACCCGACATGCACGTCGATATGCCTACAGGCTGGGAGAGCCTGCCCATAGACCGCGACACCTGGGCCGATAATGCCGACCTGGCCGTCACCCTGGACCAACACCTCTATCCCGCTCTACTGCCTCTGATCAATGAGTACGCCGCGCTACACGGGCTGGATATCGCCGTGCAGGAGGGCACCTGTGGTATCTCCTCCAAGAAGCTCAGTGACCGACAGGCCGATATCGGCGGCTACTGCTGTCCAGCGGGCAAGACCGATCGCCTGCCGGGGCTTCGCTTCCATACCCTGGGGATTGCCGCCCTGGCGATCATCGTCCACCCGGACAACCCCCTGGATGGACTCAGTACCGATCAGGCGCGCGCCCTCTTCCACGGCGACATCAACCATTGGCATGAGCTTGGTCAGGCGCCCCCTGGCGACGGCCTGACCCGCCCAATAGGCCGTCTCCACTGCAAGGCTCGTCCCGGGCACTGGCGCCTGTTGCTGGATAACGAGGACCTATTCAGCCCGCGCCTGCACGAGGTCAGCACCATCCCCGACATGGTCACCAATGTCGCGCGCAGCCCAGGAGCCATCGGATACGAGACCCTATGGATGCTTGAACGCTACCGTGACAAGGGTAGCGTGCGCAGCCTGCCTATCGACGGGGCTGCGCCCACCGATATGCAGGCCCTGGCCGAGGGCCGCTACCCCTTCTACCGCACCTATCAGATCACCACCTGGGCTGGCGGAGATGAGCGAGCCGCGGCGCTGGTGCGTTATATCCAGGCTCAGTTCGAGCGGGTAGAGCCGAAATATGGATTACTTTCCAGCGAACGCCTGCGTCAGGCGGGCTGGAAATTTCAGGGTGATGAGTTGAGTGGGCCTCCAACTCCTCCCAATACAAGCTTGAGAGTCCTCCCTTGAGCCACCTGCTACAGCGCATACCCCTGGCCCTCAAGGCCGTTATCCTAGGCCTTGGCATCGGCCTGATGGTCTGGGGACTGCTCAACCGCTGGCAAGAACAGCAACTACATCAGGCGTTCATGGAGCAACTCAACGAAGAGTTATCGTTACACGCCGAACACGACCGCCAGCGCTTCGATGAGTCCATACAGGAGCTCCGCCAGGTTGCCCGACTGATCGCTGAACGCCCTGCGATTACCGCGAGGCTGACACAGCCCGACAGGTCCGCGCCCGAATCCCAGCTGGATCGCTACCACCGTCCCGCCTGGTTGCCAGATGCATCAACCCTTCGCTCATTCTTCCATGCTCGCTACGCCCTGCTACTGGATGCCAATGGGGGCCTGCTGGATCTCTACCAACATATTCCCGGTGAGATCTCATCCCTGCCTGAGCAACTTCTCAAGCCCGAGCAGCTACTGCGCATGCTCAGCCACAACCAGGCCTACATGACGATGCTTGGTAACACCCCTTATGTGATAGCGGCCGAAGAGGTCGTCATCAAGGGAGACCTGATCGGCAGTCTGATGGTCGCCTCACCACTAGACAGCGAGTTCCTCACCGGAACAGGCCACCGACGCACCGGTGTCACCGTCACCGCGCTCATCGACCCGGCTAACGAACAGGTCATCGCCAGCAGCGATATTATTACCATCCCCCCAGGCAGCCACATCAGCGAGCTTGAAGGGCCCTTTCTGATGCTGGGCAAATCCTTTTTTGACTACGGCGCATCCAACCTGGAACTGCAGTTCACCTCGTTCATCGCCACCGACCGTGCGGAACAACTGGCTGTAGAACTGCTAGAGGTGAGTACACGTCAACGCGGCCTATTGTTATTCACCCAAATTACCCTGTTCAGCCTACTGACACTTTGGTATGGACGGCGTATCTACCTGCTACGACGGCGGGTGCTGAGTTTTGGTGATGAACTCAATCTTGGTGTGAACGAGCAGCAGCGTAGCGGAGATGAGATCCACGCCCTGGAGCGTCAGTTTGAACAACTGGCTGAAGCGGTGCAGATATCTCAGCAGCGCCTTCGCGATGAGGCTGAGGCGGAGCGTCAGCAGTTCGCACTGTTCCCGGCAAAAAATCCCAATCC
>JBFFSW010000117.1:0-5221 GCA_041572195.1 Thiohalomonadaceae bacterium
CATGAGCGAAAATGACAGCTGCTTCGTCTACCGCAGCAAAAAGAGAGACGAAAACTACCTGTTCGTGAAAAATAAGGACGATTTCTCAGAGATTCCCGAGGCGGTGCTGAAGGTGCTCGGCGGTCTGGAGTTCGCCATGGAGTTGGAGCTGGAGCCCGGCAAGCAGCTGGCCCGCACCAATAGCGACGATGTAATCGCCAGCCTCGCCAAGCAGGGCTTCCACCTGCAAACCCCGCCCCCCGCCCACGAGGCGATCGAGGAGCTGATGACCCGGATCGGTCGTGAGATGCAGGAGGATTAGGGCGCCAACAGGGCCAACACCCCGTCCAGGCCGCCGTGGTTGATGGCCACGTCGGCCTCGGCCTGCACCTTGGGCTTGGCCCGGTAGGCGACGCCCAGCCCGGCCGGCTCCATCATCAGCAGGTCGTTGGCGCCATCGCCCATGGCCACCACCTGGCTGGGCTCTATCCCCAGCTCGGCGCACAGCTCGTGCAGAAAGTCGCGCTTGGCGGCGCCGTCGATCACCCCACCGACCACCTTGCCGTTGAGTTTCCCCTCGCTCATGTCGAGGACGTTGGCGCGGGTGTAATCCAGCCCCAGACGCTCCTTCAGCCGCTCGGTGAAGAAGGTAAAGCCGCCGGAGACCAGGGCGAAGCGCACCCCCGTCTGCTTCAAGCCCGCCAGCAGCGCCTCGGCACCGGGGTTGAGCTGAAGGCGCTCGTCGTAGACCTTCTGCAACACCCCCTCCTCCAGCCCCTTGAGCAGCGCCACGCGCTGGGTCAGCGAGCCGGTGAAGTCGATCTCACCGCGCATCGCCGCCTCGGTGATGGCCGCCACCTCCGGCTTGATGTTGGCGAAGTCGGCGATCTCATCAATGCACTCAATGGAGATGAGAGTGGAGTCCATGTCGCTGATCACCAGCCGCACCGCCGCCGGGTCGAAGCCCTCGGGCAGGGTGTTGACGTCGAAGGGCAGCTGACGGCGCAGCCCGGCCATCGCCTCGGCATCGAGCACCACATCGTGATGCAGGCGGTAGTGGCCGTCGCGCCGCTCCAGCTCGCCGGGCATGGCGATGGTGACGGCGGCCTGCTGGGCGGCGGTGAGTTCGGCGGTGTGGAGAACGGTAATGGGCATGGCGGACTCTTTAGGGCTGCGTCGAATCAGGCGCGGATTGTATCACCTGACGGCGGCGGCGGGCCTCGTCGATCTCCCGTTGCAGCGCCTCCACCCCGCCCAGCCCATCAATGGTGATGGTCTTCTCCGGCAGCGGCAGGTGGTTAGGTTCATCCTCCAGCGGCGGGGCATCCTCGCCGCTAAGCAGCGGCGGCTCCGCCTCGGCGGCCAGGGGCGTCGCCAGCAGCAGCGCTATCAGCATCGAACGCATCATGCCTCCACCGTAACGCGGTAGCCGCCGTACTTGCGGATGTTGATCACCGCCGTATCAAAGATGAGGTACTGCCCCTTGATCCCCATCAGCCGCCCCTCCAGGCGCGGCTCCTTGTCCAGGTTGTGGGATTTGATCTTGCTCGGGTACTGCTCCACCGGATAGCGAATATCCATCACCTCCGCCTCGGGCAGCAGGCTTATCGCCCCATCACCCTGCTCTTCGCGCAAGGCGTCGAGTTCTGTTGCACACAGCTCAAGCAACTCATCACGGCGGGCCGCTAGATCCATCGCCGCCGCCTCCCCCTTGAGCATCTTACGCCAGTCGGTCTTGTCGGCCACGTGACCTTTGCAGATCACCTCCACCAGGCCGGAGATGAGGCGATTGGGGACGCGGAAGATGGGCAGCGCCTGGCTCGCCCCCTGGTCGATCCAGCGGGTGGGGATCTGGCTGCCACGGGTAAGGCCCACCTTCAGCCCGGAGGTGTTGGAGAGGTAGACGAAATGATCCTGCATGCAGTTGGCGTCGCCCCACTCCGGCTCGCGACAGGTGCCCGCGGCGTAGTGACAGGTCTCCGGCTTCATGATGCAGAGGTCACAGCTGGCGAGCCGCTGCGAGCAGGGGTAGCAGTGCCCCTGGCTGTAGCTTTTTTTGGTCTTGCGGCCGCAGGCGATGCAGTTGATCTCACCCTCGAACTGAAGGCTCAGATTGGAACCGATCAGCGGGTTGAGGGGCAGGAGCTCATCGCTCAGGGGCAGGGAATATTGGACCACATCGTTGATGTGGCCTTGCATTTTGCGCAGGTTACCGCTGATTTGCATACATCACCTCTGTCCAATCACAGAGGTGATTATACGCGTATCAGGCGGCCATCTTGCGGGCCATGAACTCCAGACCCTCGGCGTCGGAGAGCACCTGCTCCAGGGCGCGCTCGGCGGCCGCCTCGCTGAGGCCGAGACGCTCGAGCAGCTCGGCGGGCAGCTCACTGGACTCCGCCTCGCCGATGCCGTGGCGGCTGAGCAGACGGTTGGCGATCAGCACCAGGTTGGCGTAGATGGAGTAGTCGCTGTGGTGCTCGGGGTCGTGGTGCATGCCCACCGCCTCGATGATCTCTCGCGGCATCTCCCAGGCCTCCATCAGCCAGCGGCCCAGCTCGCCGTGGGTGACACCCACCGCCTTCAGCTCCAGCTCCGCCAGGGAGAGCTCGGGGCGCTCCTCCAGGGTGCGGTTGAGGCGCTCGAACTGACTGGGGAAGAGGTGGCCCAGCAGCAGGAAGCCGAAGTTGTGCAGCAGCCCGGCCAGATAGCCCATGCTCGCCGGGGGGCGGCGGCTGAACTCGATGGCGTTGCACAGCGACTGCACCAGGGTGGCGCTGTGCAGGGCGTGATGCCAGAAGGCGTTGAGCCCCAGCGGCCCCTCCTTGGGGTTGCGGAAGCTGCGCCCCAGCGACAGGCCGAAGGCGATGTCCTGCACGAAGTCCATGCCCAGCACGCGGACGATGGCCTGCTCCACCGACTCCACCTTGCCCTGATAGGCGTAGAGCGGCGAGGTGGCGTAACGGATCAGCTGCGCCGAGAGCGAGGGGTCCTGCTCGATCACCGCCGCCAGCTCGCTGGCGTGGGCGTAGGGGTTGTTGCGGATGCGGATGATCTCGGTGGCGATGCCGGGCATGGCCGGCAGCTCCTGCACGTCACGCACCTTGGCGCGGATGTGCTCACGCATATCCTCCAGCGACTCGACATTCTCCGTGGGGGCGCCCGCCTCGCGGCAGATCCCCTTGCCCTGCCAGGCGTCCTGCATCAGCTTGTCGAAATCGGCCTTGTCGGCATGGATGAACAGCCCCGGTTCGCCGGAGGCGAAGTAGAGGCTATCCAGCCCATCCAGGCTCTTGTCGACGATCGCCTTAATGCCGTAGGCCTCGGAGATGGGCGGCAGCGCCTGCGCCGCGCAATTGGAGAAGGCCGCACGCACATCGGCCTCATCGGCGCGCACGAAGTCGCGCTTGAACAGGCGGTTGAGGGCCTCCAGGTCAAGCTCGCTATCGGCACGGTAGACCGCCATCAGGTAGGCGCGACCGCTCTTGAGCAGCTCGCCACGGGCGCAAAGGGCGGGGGAGATACCGGCCGCCTCCAGGCAACCCTCGAAGCTGGCCATGGGCTCACCGCGACGGACCTTGAAACGGCCGCCGCTGTTGGCCAGGTAGCGTTTCACTGTTTCGGGCAGATTCATGGTTCACTTCCTCGATTCGGGGGGCTTGGCCCACTGTTGAGGCAAAGTGTAGGGAAGGGGGGGAAATCGCGCCGCGAGGGGCGTCACAAACGGAAGGGAACGGGTTCACAGATCGCCGAAAAAGCCTATTCGGCCGCCATCTCCAGCGCGATACGTCCCAGTGTGGCGAGCGCCTCGTCCATGCGCTCCTCCTCCACCCGGCTGGCGCTCATGCGGATGTGGTGACGGTAGTCACCGCGCGGCGAGAAGATCACACCGGGGCTGACCGAGATCCCCGCCGCCAGAGCCCTGTCGTGCAGGGCAATGCCATCGATGTGCTCGGGCAGCTCCAGCCAGAGCACGAAGCTGCCCTGGGGCTGGGTCACCCGCGTCCCCTCGGGGAAGTGCTGCAGCACCAGGCGCCGCAACCGCTCGGTGCGACGGCGGTAGATAGTCACCGCGCGGCGCACCACCCGCTCATACCCCCCCTTGCGCAGGAACTCCGCCAGCACCTGTTGCGGAGTGCCCGCGGTGGCGATGTTGCCGAGAAACTTGCCGCGCATCAGCTCATCGAAGTGGCGCCCGGGTACCACGTAACCGAGGCGCAGCCCCGGCGCCAGGGTCTTGGAGAAGGAGGAGCAGAGCAACACGCTCCCCGTCTCATCGAAGGCCTTGGCGGCGGGCAGACGCCCCCCCTCGTAGGCCAGGTCGCCGTAGATATCGTCCTCGATCAGCGGCACCCCGAAGCGCGCCAGCATCCTCACCATGCGCTCGCGGTTCTCCCGGGGCATGTTCGATCCCAGAGGGTTGTTGAAGCTGGGCATGAACAGACAGACGTCGATCCGCCCCTCCTCCAGGGCCCGCTCCAGGGATTCCAGCTCCACCCCGTGGCGAGGGTGTGTGGGCAGCTCCAAGGCATTGAGCCCCAACTGCTCGATGGCCTGCATCACGCCGTAGTAACTGGGGGACTCCACCGCCACCGTATCGCCGGGGCGGCAGAGCACCCGCAGGCAGAGTAACAGCGCCTCCATGCAGCCGTTGGTGACGATGATCTCATCCGGGTGCACCCGCACCCCGGCCACCCGCAGGCGCCGGGCGATCTGCTCACGCAGGGCCAGCAGCCCCTGAGGGGGCTCGTAGCGCCCCAGCAGGCCCGGCTCACGTCGAACCACCCCGGCGTAGGCGCGCGAGAGCGCCTTCAGCGGCAACAGCTCCGGCCCTGGGATCGCCGCGCCGAGGTTGATCAGGTCGTCACGCCGCGCCTCCTCAAGGACATCCAGCGCCAGGTGCCCCACCGTCACCTCGCCGGGCTGCGCGCTGGGACGACTCATCCCCGGCTCGCAGGCCTCGCCGCAGCCGTTCTCCAGTACGAAGTAGCCCGACTTGGGGCGCGCCTCTACAAGGCCCGAATCCTCCAGCCACTGGTAGGCCTGAATCGCCGTGGCCAGACTCACCCCATAGTGTCTGGCGATACGGCGCAGGGAGGGCAACCGCTCACCGGCGCCATAGGTGCCCATGGCGATGGCATGGCGCATATCCTCCGCCACCTGCTCATAGAGAAAGCCCTTCATCTGTACTGACACAATTTATCCTGAACTGTATCTGTTATTCACGAAGGGACGAGCATAG
>JBFFSW010000118.1:0-5212 GCA_041572195.1 Thiohalomonadaceae bacterium
AGGGCAGGCGTGCACCGAGGCCCTTAATGTCATCCAGGCCGCGGCCCATGAAGCGCTTGACCGAAATGATGGTGTTGAGCGGGTCCTCGGCGGCGGCGGCCTTGGCGGCGGCCCCCACCTCGGGGGCGGCGTCGGCGTGGTAGCGCACCACCGAGGGCAGCAGGTGGGCGCCGTCGGCGTCAGGCAGGGTGTCGGCGCTGCCCGAGCGCACGCTGGCCACCAGCGAGTTGGTGGTGCCGAGGTCGATACCGGCGGCGAGACGGTGCTGGTGGGGGGCGGCCGACTGGCCCGGTTCACTGATCTGCAATAACGCCATCTGGGGGTGTTCCGTATTGGTTTTCGCCACCTTTAGAGGTGGACCAGGTCCTCTTCCAGCTCGTCCAGCTCCTGCAGCAGCTTGCTCATGAACTGCATCTTGCGCACATCGCCCGCGGCCCGCTCCAGGGCCTCGGCGCCGCCATGGTCGAAGGCGGCGGCCAGCTCGTCGATCAGGGTGCGCTCGCGCGCCTCGATATCATCGCGCAATCCAGCCAGGGCGGTGAAGGGGTCATCTTTCGATTTTACCGCCGCAAGCGCCTCGCGCAGCTCCATCTGCTGCATCAGGAAGGCGGGCTCCATGGCGGTGGCATTGTCGTCCAGCTCCACCCCGCCCAGCTCCAGCAGGTGACGGGCGCGCAACAGTGGCGACTTGAGGACCCGGTAGCCTTCGTTGATGCGCGAGGCCTGCTCCACCGCCAGGCGCTGCTCCTGGGCCGAGCCACCGGCGTAACGGTCGGGGTGGGCAGCCTTCTGCAGCTCGCGGTAACGCAGGGAGAGGGCCTCGCCGTCGATGGCGAAGCCGGTGGGCAGGCCGAACAGTTCGAAGTGATTGAGCACGGAGGCTTAAACGGTGAAGCTCTCGCCGCAGCCGCAGGCGTCCTTGACGTTGGGGTTGTTGAACTTGAACCCCTCGTTCAGCCCCTCGCGGGCGAAGTCCACCTCGGTGCCGTCGAGGTAGACCAGGCTCTTGGCATCCACCAGCACCTTGATGCCCTGGCTCTCGAACACCTCGTCGTCCTCGCCCACCTCGTCGGCGAACTCGATGACATAGGCCATGCCGGAGCAGCCGGAGGTACGTACACCCAGGCGCAGGCCGATGCCCTTGCCACGGTTGTCGAGAAACTTGCGCACGTGCACGGCGGCGTTTTCGGAGAGAGAGACTGCCATGGCCTGAACCTCTTAGCCCTTCTTGCCCTTGTAGTCGTCGATGGCCGCCTTGATGGCGTCCTCGGCCAGCACCGAGCAGTGCACCTTCACCGGCGGCAGCGCCAACTCCTCGGCGATGTCCTTGTTCTTGATCTGCAGGGCCTCGTCCAGGGTCTTACCCTTGACCCACTCGGTGACCAGTGAACTGGAGGCGATGGCCGAACCGCAGCCGTAGGTCTTGAAGCGGGCGTCCTCGATCACGCCCTCGTCGCTGACCTTGATCTGCAAGCGCATCACGTCACCGCAGGCCGGGGCACCGACCATGCCGGTGCCGACATTGTCCTCGCCCTCTTCGAAGGCGCCGACGTTGCGGGGATTGTCGTAGTGGTCCATGACCTTGTCGCTGTACATAGCTCGTTACCTCGGCTCGTGTCCGGCCCAATAGGGGAGTTGGGGGGTCGGGAATTCTACCTCAATGCGCAGTCCACTGCACGGAGTTGAGGTCGATACCCGCCTTGTACATATCCCACAGCGGGGATAGCTCGCGAAGCTTGGTGACGGCACCGTTGATCAGCTCAATGGCGCGGTCGATCTCGGCCTCGGTGGTGAAGCGGCCGATGGAAAAACGCAGGGAACTGTGAGCCAGCTCGTCGGGGCGGCCCAGGGCGCGCAACACGTAGGAGGGCTCCAGGCTGGCGGAGGTGCAGGCCGAGCCGGAGGAGACCGCCAGCTCAGCCAGCGACATCATCAGCGACTCGCCCTCGACGTAGTTGAAGCTGACATTGAGGTTGTGCGGCACGCGCCGCTCCAGGTCACCGTTGAGGTAGGTCTCCTCGATGTCCTTGATGCCGTTCCAGAGGCGGTCGCGGAGCATGCGGATGCGCTCGTTCTCGCTGGCCATCTCCTCGCGGGCGATGCGGAAGGCCTCGCCCATGCCGACGATCTGGTGGGTGGCGAGGGTGCCGGAGCGCATGCCGCGCTCATGGCCGCCGCCGTGCATCTGCGCCTCCAGGCGCACGCGCGGCTTGCGGCGCACGTAGAGGGCGCCGATGCCCTTGGGACCGTAGATCTTGTGCGCCGACATGGAGAGCAGGTCGATCTGCATGGCGTTGACGTCGATGGGGGTCTTGCCGCAGCTCTGCGCGGCGTCGACGTGGAAGAGGATCTTCTTGCTACGGCACAGCGCGCCGATGGCGGCCACGTCCTGGATCACGCCGATCTCGTTATTAACGTGCATGATGGAGACCAGGATGGTGTCCTCGCGCATCGCCGCCTCCAGCTTACCCAGGTCGATGAGGCCGTTGGCCTCCGGCTCCAGGTAGGTGACCTCGTAGCCGTCGCGCTCCAGGTGGCGGCAGGTGTCCAGCACCGCCTTGTGCTCGGTCTTGGCGGTGATGATGTGCTTGCCCTTCTTGGCGTAGAACTGGGCCACGCCCTTGATCGCCAGGTTGTCGGACTCGGTGGCGCCGGAGGTCCAGACGATCTCCTTGGGGTCGGCGCCAATCAGCGCGGCGACGTTGGCGCGCGCCTCGTCCACCCCCTTCTCCGCCTGCCAGCCGAAGTAGTGCGAGCGCGAAGCGGCGTTGCCGAAGCGGCCGTCCTCCAGGGTCAGGTAACTGCACATGGCCTCGGCCACGCGAGGATCGACCGGGGTGGTGGCGGAATAGTCGAAGTAGATCGGCTTGCTCATGTTCTCTCCGTTAAATACTGTTCTCCGTCCCGCTCACCAACCGACGGTGGCGAAACGCTGTAATCCATCCACCTGGCCCTTGAGGGCGGCGATAAAGCCGTCCACCTCGGCCTCACTGTTGCCGTGGCCGAGGCCCACGCGCACCGCGCAGCGGGCCAGCTCGGGGGCCACGCCCATGGCCGCCAGCACGGTGCTCGGCTGCTCATGGTGGCTGCCGCAGGCCGCTCCGCTGGAGACCGCGTAGCCCTCGCGATCCAGAGCCATGATCAGGGTCTGGCTCTCCACCCCCGGCACGGCGAAGAAGAGGGTGTTGTAGAGCCGCTCCGCCCCCTCGCCGAAGATCACCGCCTGCGGCAGCTGGGCCTTGAGCCGCGCCTGCAGACGCTCTTGCAGGGCGCTCACCCGCTCCAGTCGCTCCCGGCCCTCGGCCAGGGCCAGCTCGGCGGCCTTGCCGAAGCCGACGATGGCGGGCAGCGCCTCGGTACCGCCGCGCCAGTCGCGCTCCTGGCCGCCGCCGTGCAGCAGCGGCTCCAGCCCCACCGCCTTGTCCAGCACCAGCGCCCCGGCCCCCTTGGGACCGAAGAGCTTGTGCGCGGAGAGGCTGAGCATGCGCGGTCCGGCGTTGAGGAAGTCCAGCTCCAGCTTGCCCGCCGCCTGCACCGCGTCGCTGTGCAGCAGCACACCCGCCTCGGCGCAGCGCTCGGCGATCTCCGCCATCGGCTGCACCACCCCGGTCTCGTTGTTGGCCCACATCAGTGAGACCAGCCGGGGGCGCTCCTTCAGTAATTCGTCCAGGCGCTCCATCTGGAATCGCCCGCTATCATCCACCGCCAGGTGCTGGACCTTCACCCCGCCTCTGGCCAGGGCGGCGGCGGGGGCCAGCAGCGAGGCGTGCTCGATGGCGCCGACCACCAGCCCAGCGCCCTCGCCCGGTCCGCTGAAGAGTCCCTTCAGGGCGGTGTTGTTGGCCTCGGTGCCGCCGCTGGTGAAGACCACCTGGCTGGGGTGGGCGCCGATCAGCGCCGCCACCTGCTCGCGCGCCGTGTCCAGCGCGGCGCGGGCGCGGCGACCGAAGGCGTGCACGCTGGAGGGGTTGCCGAACTCCCCCTTCAGGTAGGGGAGCATCGCCTCCAGCACCCGTTCATCCAGCGGGGTCGTGGCGTTGTGGTCCAGATAGCTGGCCAAGGGGGTCCCCTTTGCTCGCGGGCGGCGTCGCCTCAGGCGCTGGCGATACCCTGGCTGTTGATCACCGCCTCGACGCGGGCATCCTGGCGGGCCGCGACCTCGCGGACCTCCTTGCGCTCGACCAGCTGGCCGAGGTCGATACCCTTGAGGAAGGTGTAGATCTGGTCGCTGAGGTCACACCAGAGTTCGTGGGTCAGGCACTGACCCTCTTCCTGGCAGTTCCCCTTGCCCTCGCAGCGACGGGCGTCCACCTTCTCGTCCACCGCGGTGATCACGTCGGCGACGCAGATCTCGGTGGCGGAACGGCTCAGACGGTAACCACCGCCGGGGCCGCGTGCACTGTCCACCAGGCCGTTCTTACGCAGCTTGGAGAAAAGCTGTTCGAGGTAGGAGAGGGAGATCCCCTGACGCTTGGAGATATCCGCCAGAGTGATCGGACCATCCTTGTAGTGCAGGGCCAGATCGAGCATCGCGGTAACCGCATAGCGGCCTTTGGTCGTCAGTCTCATTGCCTTATCCCTAAATACCCAGTAAAGTTGTAAAGGAATTGAGGCTAATGTAGCAAGACCTACTTTTTTGGTCAAGTATTCTTTTCCGCCGGCTTCTCTTCCGGCCTCTCCCCGACCTTCTCATCCTCACCGCCGCTGCGGATCTCGCAGGCATTCAGCGCGGGCATCTGCAACTCACCGATCTCCGCGCCCAGGCTCTTGATCGCCCCACACATGCGCTCCATGCGCTCGTCCATGGTGTGAATGTGGTCCAGCATGCAGTTGATCGCCTTGGCCACCGGGTCGGGCATGTCGCCGTGGGTGCCATAGGCATCGAAACCGAGCTTGCGCGCGGTCTCGGCGCGCTGTTTGTCCTTCTCATCGGGGCGGCTGTCGACGATCTTGCCTGGCACGCCGACCACGGTGGTGGCGGCGGGCACGTCCTTGACCACCACCGCGTTGGAGCCGATACGCCCGCCATCATGGATGGTGATCGGCCCCAGCACCTTGGCCCCGGCGCCGACCACCACATCATTGCCCAGGGTCGGGTGGCGCTTGCCCTTGTTCCACGAGGTGCCGCCAAGCGTCACCCCATGATAGAGCGTGCAATCGTCACCAATTTCGGCGGTTTCACCCACCACTACCCCCATGCCATGGTCGATAA
>JBFFSW010000119.1:0-5175 GCA_041572195.1 Thiohalomonadaceae bacterium
AGGTGAAGCTGCCGTCGGCCAGAACCGTCACCACGCCGCCGTTGAGCGAGGAGGTATCGGCGCCGGAGACGCTGAGCAGGTCACCGTCCACATCCGTATCGTTGCTCAGCACGTTGCCGCCAACCGGGGTGTCCTCCAGGGTGGCGGCGGCATCGTTGACCGCCACCGGCGCGTCGTTGACCGGGGTGACGGTAATGCTGACGGTGGCCGTGGCGTTGCCGCCGTTGCCGTCATCGACGGTGTAGCCGAAGCTATCGGTGCCGTTGAAATCGGGGTTGGGGGTATAGCTAACGTTGGCGGTCTTGTTGACCACGCTGCCGCTGGTGGCGGTGGTCACCGCGGAGACCGTCAGGCCGACGCTATCCTGGTCGTTGTCGTTGGCGAGCACGTCGATCACCACCGTGGTGTCCTCGGCGGTGGTGGCGGCGTCGTTGCCCGCCGTCGGCGGGGTGTTGAGCACGTCCACGCTGACCGTGGCGCTGGCGCTGTAGGTGCCGTCGCTGACGGTGTAATCGAAGCTGTCGGTACCGATATAGGTGGCCGAGGCGGCGTAGTTGAGCTGGTTGCCGCTCTGGGTCACCGTGCCGTTGGTCCCCTGGGTGAAGCTGGTGAGGCTGATGGCGTCGCCGTTCGGGTCGGTGTCGTTGGCGAGCACGTCGATAAGGATGGCGTTGCCGCTCTGCACCGAGACGGCATCGTTCAACGGCGTCGGCGGCACGTTGGGGTTGGCGGTGGTGCTGACCGTCACCGAGGCGGTGCCCTGCACCGCCAGACCGCCCTGGTCGGTGGCCTCAATGCCGAAGCTGTCGCTACCGACGAAGCCCGCGTTGGGGGTGTAGTTCACCTCATTGCTGACATTACTCCAGGCGGCGCCGTTGCTCGGCTGGCTGACGATAAGCACCGTATGGGTATCACCCACGTCCGGGTCGGTGACGCTCACCGGGGTGGGCGGGCTCTGGCTCCCCTCCACCGTCACCACATTGGCGCTGACCGCGGTGGGCGCCTGGTTGGCGTGGATGTAACGCGGGAAGCCGTCGTTGGAGGCGGCGTTGCCCTCGTCCAGATCCAGCTGGCCGTCACCGTCGCTGTCCGTGTCGCCGGAGTTGGGAATGCCATCGCCGTCGATATCGGGCTGGCCGCCGGCGTCGATGAACAGGTCCTCGTAGATATCGCAGAAGGTATCCACGTCACTGTCCACGCAGGTGCCCGGTGGATTATTGGTCTGAGGGATTAGCGGGTCCACCGCCACCTGGATGGGGATCTGCACGGTGGTGCCACCCGCGCCGCCGAGGCCGTCGTAGACGCCGCTGCCCTGGAAGTACTGGTAACCGGCGACGTTGTAGAAGGTGATGGTGAAGCTGAGGAAGTGGCCGTCGGGCACCCGCAGCAGGAAGCTGGTCTGGGTGACGATGAGGGCGCCGTTGGCGTCCACGACGAAGGCGTTGTCGTTGTAGTCGCGGTTGATATCCACGGAGGTGACGGTGCTCGCCTCACCGGCGGTGTAGCCGAAGATATCCAGGGTCACCTTGCCCGGGAAGGGGTAGACCTGATCGATGGCCTGTTGCGGGGTGAGCCGCTCCGGCATGGCCGCGGCGCGGGCCGCCACCTGGCGCTCCATCGGCACGCCGCCGATCTGGAGGTTCAACTGGCTGCTGGAGACGGTGGTCTGGGTGCGGCTGTCGCTGTCGATACAGGCAATGGGCAGCAGCCCCAAGGCCAGAAGCAGAAGCGCAATGCGTAGCTTGTTCATGGTAGCGGCACCTGGATATTGATGGGCAGGCTCAAGCCGCCATCACTGGGCTCGTTGGTGGTCCCCTGCTGCTGTTCGCTGATATCGCCGTAGAGCGGCTCCTCGATGATCCAGTCGAAGCCATACTGGCGCTGCGGCAGGCTCAGGCCCAGCTCGGGCTGCGGCGGCAGCGGCTCGATGCCGGGCAGTTCCAGCTCAAGCTGCTCGAACTGGGCATCCTCGCCCTCGCTCTCCGGGTCCACCGACTCCACCCCGGGCGTCGCCGCGCCGGGGGTGAAGCCGCGCGGCGCGCTGGGCGCCAACCCCTCGCTGACGCTGGTGAACATACCCGCCTCCAGCAGCACCTCCTGCGCCACCGCCTCATCGATGTTGCGTACCGCCACCCGCCCCTCGTAGCAGCGCACCACGGTGCGACCATTGCTCCACACCTCGAAGTCGGTGCCACGCACGCCGGCCACCGCCACCGGGGTGGTGATCTCGAAGCGCGAGGCGGCGCCCAGCTTGCGTCCGAGCAAGGCACGTACGCGGCCTTTGACGAGACCCAGACCGGTGCTGCTCTCGCCGCTGGGGCCGATCAGTTGTTCGTTGATGTGCAGTTCGCTGGAGGGGGAGAGCTTGAGGATGCTGTCATCGCGCAGCATCAACTTGGCGCGGCCGTCGGCGCCGCTGAGCAGGCGGTCGCCGAGGTGGATGGCGCCATCCGCCTTGAGCGGCACGCGTGCGCCATCGATGGCGATACGCTCGACCAGACCGATCACCGCCACCACCTGCCCCACCGCCTCGGCGAGCGCCGCCTGGGGCAAGGAGAGAAGGAGCATCATGGCGGGGAGTAGCGCTCTCATAGCTGCCACCTCGAGGTGAAGAAGTAGTTGTTACGGCTGTAGTCCAGGGTGGCGTCGTCGGAGCGGTTCTGAAGGTGCGACATCCCCGCCTCCAGCAGCCACCCCTGCTGCAGGCGGTAGCCGAAGCTGAGGCTGAACTCGCCGTAGCTGTCAGTGTGGGCGTCATAAATGCGCCGCTCCAGGCCCAGGTCGCCACGCACCTCGATGCCGTGCCAGGGGCGGCGAGCGCCCAACTCCAGGGTCAGGCCGTGGTAGCCCAGGGCGGCATCATCACTCCTGTCGTGGCGGGCGCGCAGTCCGGCGTAGCTGTAGCTCTCGTCGGTGTCGGTGAGGTAGTAGCGGTAGAGCCCCTCCAGGCGGCGGCCGTCATACCCTTCCAGCCCGGCGTAGGGGAAGCGGTCCTGACGCCAGAGCAGCTTGAAGAAGGAGATGGCGCCATCGTGGCCGATCAGCAGCAGTGGACTGAGCGCCGCCCCCTGCTCGTAGGTCTCGCCGCCCAGCGAGGCTTGAATCAATTGGAGATTGAGACCCCACTCCCCGCTCTGGCCGAACAGCGCGTGCTCCACGCGCAGGTCGCCGGAGATGGTGTGGTTCTGAAGGTTGAAGCTATCCAGCTCCTGGTGACGGCTCTGGAACAGGCGGTAGCCCAGGCCCCAGCGTCGCCCCTCCCCCTCCCAGCGGCGGCGGGCGTCGAGGCCGAGCTGCAGGCGTCCATCCTCCTGGGTGGTGACGCCGGGGGGCAGCGGGCGGTTGTCGGGGTAGAGGCCGATGTTGTCGTCGTAGGCCAGCCCCAGGCTCAGCTCCAGCGACCAGGGGCGCTGTTCGCCCAGCCCCTTACGGGCCTCGCGGTTGAGGCGGGCGATGTGATCGCGCAGCTGGCCATCGTAGCGGGCCGCCTTCTCCGCCGCCTCCAGGGCCTCAATGTACTCCCCGGCGGCCAGGTGCTCGCGGGCCACCAGGTAGTAGGCCAAACCGGTCTCGCGGCGCAGCCCTGGGGCATCCAGCTCCGCGTCCTCGGCCGCCAGCAGGTCGGGCAGCGCCTCGCCGCCCTCGCCCAGGCGGTTGTAGGCCACCCCACGCAGGTAGCGGGCCTTGGCATCGCGCGGGCAGTACTGCCAGTCGTCGGCCAGGGCCTTGTTCAGCAGTTCGATGGCTTGCTCGTAGTGCTTGGCGCGCAGCTCCAGCTGGGCGCGGGTGCAGAGCATCTCGGAGGTGGTGGAGGCGGAGAGCTGCGTCGCGCAAAGCGCGAGCAGAAAGAATACGAATGCGCGGTAAATCCCCATTCATCCCCCCTATGACACATTGAGTATGTGCCTCGTCTTTAATAGCAGCACATAACCCTGTATGCCGCAAGGCAAATGGGGGAGAAAAACGCCTAAAGCCCGACCGTATCGGCGAAATGGGCGCGGACCCGTTCCAGGTCGTCGGCGGTATCGACGCCGTGGCCCGGCAGCTCCAGCGCCTCGGCCACCTGAATGCGGCCGCCGTGATGCAGCACCCGTAGTTGCTCCAGCGACTCCATGCGCTCCAGCTCGCAGGGGGGCAGCGAGACGTAGCGGCGGATGTAACCGGCGCGGTAGGCGTAGAGCCCCAGATGTCGGAAGTGCAGCGCCGTATCCGGCAACTCCTCGGTGGTGACGGCAAAGGCGTCGCGGTCCCAGGGGATCACCGCACGGCTGAAGTAGAGGGCGTAGCCCTGGGCATCGCACACCACCTTGACCACGTGCGGGTCGAACAGCTCGGCGGCGGTGTGGATGCGGGTGCAGAGGGTGGAGACATCGGCATGCGGATGTTGCTCCAGCAGACCGGCCACCTGGCGTAGCAGGCTGGCGGGCATGCCCGGCTCGTCCCCCTGCAGGTTGACGATGATCTCATCCTCGCCCCAGCCCAGCCTCTCCACCACCTCGGCCAAACGCTCGGTGCCGGAGTTGTGTTCGCTGGAGGTCATGCAGACATCGGCGCCGAAGCCCTCGCAGGCCTCGGCGATGCGCTCGTCGTCGGTGGCCACCACCACCTCCACGGCGCCGGAGCCGAGGGCCCGCTCGACCACGTGCCGCAACATCGGCTTGCCGCCGATATCCAGCAGCGGCTTACCCGGCAGGCGGGTGGAGGCGTAACGGGCGGGGATGACGACGCGGAAACTCACTCCGCCTCCCCCGCCTCCAGGGCGCGCGCCTCCTCCTCCAGCATCACCGGGATGTCGTCGCGGATGGGATAGGCGAGGCGGTCCACCTTGCAGATGAGCTCCCGCGCCGCCTTGTCGTAGACCAGCGGCCCCTTGCACACGGGGCAGACCAGGATCTCCAGGGTTTTACTGTCCATCGGTGACCTCATTTCTCTTGATATCGTTAAGCCGGGCCAGCAGGCGCTCGGCGAAATCCTCGGGTAGCACCGCGGCGACCGTCAGCTGCCAGTCATGGTCGGCGGCGAAGGGGCGCCATTTTACCCCATCCTTTTCGGTCATCACCCGGTGCAGGGCGTCATCGAAGTGTAGCTCCCCCTCGGCGTAGGGGTGGTGATCCGGATAGGGATGTTCGATCAGGTTCTCCCCCAGCGCGCGCAGAGCGTCGAAGAAGCGCCCGG
>JBFFSW010000120.1:0-5165 GCA_041572195.1 Thiohalomonadaceae bacterium
ACGCACGTCGACCAGGGAACCGGGCAGGAAGGCGCGGATGTCCTTCAGCTCGACGGTGAAGCCACCCTTCACCTTGTCGATGATCTTGCCGGTAACGGTCTCGGCGGCGTCGTAGGCCTTCTCCAGACGGGTCCAGGACTCGGCACGCTTGGCCTTCTCGCGGGAGAGACGGGGGGCGCCGAAGCCGTCCTCGACGGCCTCCAGGGCGACATCGACCTCATCACCGACGGCCACTTCCAGCTCGCCGTTCTCACCGTAGAACTGCTCGACCGGGATCACGCCCTCGGACTTCAGACCGGCGTTGACGATAACCACGTCGGAGCCGACCTCGACCACGGTGCCCTTGACGATGGCGCCGGGGCGCATCTGGGTGTCTACAAGGCTCTGTTCAAAAAGTTCTGCAAAGCTTTCGCTCATCGCTTGGTAACCTGCATAAAGTGCTAAAACCGCGATGCCCGTTGTTCGCCGAAAAAACCGGCGCGGAACACGGCGGGTTGTCGTGGGTTTTGCCGAACGGCCCGTGCCGCCCGACGCTAAAAAATTCTCGTAAAAAAGGCCTAAACGATGCCGCGTTCGCGGCAGGCATCCATGACCCGTTGGAAGACGGCGGTGATATCCAGCTCGGAGGTATCGATGAGCAGGGCATCGTCGGCGGGCTTCAGGGGTGAGACGCTGCGGTTGCGGTCGCGCTCATCACGTTCGGCGATTTCTCTGACGAGACCGGCAAGATTAGCATCCATCCCCTTGTCTTTCAACTGCTTATAGCGACGTTCGGCGCGCACCTCGGCGCTGGCGTCGAGGAAGATCTTGAGCGGCGCGTCGGGGAAGACGGTGGTGCCCATGTCGCGGCCGTCGGCCACCAGCCCGGGCTGCTGGCGGAAGTCGCGCTGGCGCTGCAGCAGGGCCTCGCGCACGGCGGGCACGGCGGCCACCTTAGAGGCGTCATTGCCCGCCTGTTCGCTGCGAATCGCCGACGTTACCACCTCATCGCCCAGGTAGACCACCGCCTCCCCCTCCCCCGGCTCGAAGCGGGTGTCGAGGGTGCGGGCGCACTCGGCCAGGGCCGCGGGGTCGTCGAAGTCCAGACCGGCACGGCGCGCGGCCAGGGCGGTGAGGCGGTAGAGCGCCCCGGAATCGAGGAAGGCCCAGCCCAACTCGCGCGAGAGCAGCTGGCTGATGGTGCCCTTGCCGACGCCGCTGGGGCCGTCGATGGTGACCACCTTACTCATCGCGCACCTCGATGGCGTGACCGGCGCCGTTGGCCAGGGCGACGAAGTTGGGAAAGGAGGTGGCGACGTTGGCGCAGTCACGGATGGTGATGGCATCGGAGGCGCGCAGCGCGGCCATGGCGAAGGACATGGCGATGCGGTGATCGCCGTGGGCGAACACCTCACCACCGTTGAAGGCGGCGCCGGTGCCGCGCCCCTGGATGCGCATGCCGTCGGGGGTGGCCTCGGCATCGACACCCAGGGCCAGCAGGCCGTCGGCCATCACCTGGATGCGGTCCGACTCCTTCACCCGCAGCTCCTCGGCGCCGCTGAGCACGGTCTCGCCCTCGGCGCAGGCGGCGGCAACGAACAGCGCCGGGAACTCGTCGATGGCCAGCGGCACCTGCTCCTCGGGAATGCGGCAGCCCTTGAGGCCGCCGCCGCGCACACGG
Source organism: Thiohalomonadaceae bacterium (assembly GCA_041572195.1). GTDB lineage: Bacteria > Pseudomonadota > Gammaproteobacteria > Thiohalomonadales > Thiohalomonadaceae > JBFFSW01. The sequence continues at coordinate 1,661 of JBFFSW010000120.1, forward strand.
ATATCGGCCACCGGCTCGCCGCCCACCTCCTGCTCGTTGAGCACCTGCATATCGGCGCCCATCAAGCGCAGGATGTTGATCACGCCGATGCGGGTGGGGTTGATGCCGACGTGCTTGAGCAACACATCGGAGCCCTCGCTGATGGCGGCGCCGACCATGAAGAAGGTGGCCGAGGAGATGTCGGCGGGCACGTCGATGGGGGTGGCGGTGAGCTTGCCGCCGGGCTCGACACAGGCGGTGGCGCCGTCGCGCTTCACCGGATAGCCGAAACCGGCGAGCATGCGCTCGGTGTGGTCGCGGGTGGGGGCCGGCTCGGTGACGCAGGTGGGCGAGTCGGCGTAGAGCCCGGCCAGCAGCAGGCAGGATTTGACCTGCGCCGAGGCCATCGGCATCTCGTAATTGATGCCGTGCAGTTTCGCCCCGCCCTTCACCGTCAGCGGCGGGGTGCCGCCCTCGGCGCTCTCGACTACGGCGCCCATCAGCGCCAGCGGGTCGGTGACCCGCTTCATCGGCCGCTTGGAGAGGGAGGCGTCGCCGACCATGGTCACCTCGAAGGCCTGACCGGCCATCAGCCCGGAGAGCAGGCGGATGGAGGTGCCGGAGTTGCCCATGTCCAGCGGCTTGGCGGGCGCCTTCAGGCCGTGCAGGCCGACACCGTGGATGGTCACCCGGCCGTTGTCCGGGCCGTCGATACGCACGCCCATGTCGCGAAAGGCCTGCAGGGTGGCCAGGGCGTCCTCGCCCTCGAGGAAGCCGCTCACCTCGGTCACCCCCTCGGCCAGCGAGCCGAGCATGATGGAACGGTGGGAGATGGACTTGTCGCCCGGCACGCGCAGCTCGCCGTTGAGGCGGCCGCCGGGGGTGCAGATGAAGCTGAGGGGTTTACCGTGGATCATATCTCTTATTCGGTCGATTGCGGGCCTTCGCCCAGTTGTTCACAGAAGCCGTCGCGGGCGCGCTTGGCGCGGGCGAAGGTCTCCAGCACGGTGGCGCCATCGCCCCGCTCCACCGCCGCGGCCAGCGCGTCGAGGTGGTGGGCGAAGTGCTTGAGCACCCCCAGCAGCGCCTCGCGGTTATGCAGACAGATGTCGTGCCACATCCGCGGGTCGCTGGAGGCGATGCGGGTGAAATCACGAAAGCCGCCGGCGGCGTAGCGGAACACCTCCGCCTTGTCGTCCAGCTCGGCCAGGGCATCCACCAGGGCGTAGGCCAGCAGGTGCGGCAGATGGCTGGTGGCAGCCAGCACCTGGTCGTGGTGCTCCACCCCCATGGACTCCACCACCGCCCCGGCGGCGGCCCACATCGCCTCCACCTTGTCGATGGCGTCGGCGGCGGTGTGCACCAGCGGGGTGAGGATCACCCGGCGGTTGCGATAGAGGCTGGCGTCGGCCGCCTCCACCCCGCTGCGCTCGCTACCGGCGATGGGGTGGCCAGGGACGAAGCGGTTGGGCACCTGGCCACAGGCGGCCTGGGCCGCCGCCACTACCGAGCCCTTGGTGCTGCCCACGTCGGTGAGCACCGCCCCCTCATCTAGGTGTGGCACCACCTGGGCGAAGAGCGCCTCCAGGCTGCCCACCGGCGCGGCCAGCACCACCATATCGGCGCCGCTCACGGCGCTGGGGATATCGGTCTCGAAGCGGTCGATCACGCCCAGTTCGACGCCGCGACGCAGCGAATCGACGTTGCGCCCACAACCCACCACCTCGACGCAGTAGTCCGCCGCCTTGAGCGCGCGCGCCAGCGAGCCGCCGATGAGGCCGACGCCGATGATGGTGAGTCGTTGAATGCTCATAGAGCCGCTTATTGTCCCATGACGCGCTTCAGCCCGGCAATAAAGCGCTCGTTCTGCGCGGCCGAGCCGACGGTCACTCGCAGGTGGTTGGGCATGGCGTAGTTGGCCACCGGGCGGACGATCACCCCCTCGCGCAGCAGAGCCTCGTAGACCGGCGCGGCCGCACGCCCCACATCGACGCTGACGAAGTTGCCCACCGAGGGGATGTACTCCAGCCCCATCTCATCGAAGGCGGCGTAGAGCTGTTTGAGCCCGGCGGCGTTGCTCTCCACCGTGCGTCGAAGGTGCTCGTCATCGTCCAGCGCCGCCTCGGCGGCGGCCAGGGCGGGCAGATTGACGTTGAAGGGCGGGCGCACCCGGTTCATCAGGTCGGCCAGCTCGGCACTGGAGAGGGCGTAGCCCACCCGCAAACCGGCCAGGCCGTAGGACTTGGCGAAGGTGCGGGTCACCATCAGATTGGAGTGGCGGCCGAGCCACTGGCTGGCATCGGCATATCCCGCCGCGCCGGTGCCGGGGTGGGCGGCGTAGTCGAAGTAGGCCTCGTCCACCACCACCACCACATCGCGGGGCACATCGGCAATGAAGGCCTCCAGCTCGCCCCCTTCCAGCCAGGTGCCGGTGGGGTTGTTGGGGTTGGCGATGAAGATCACCCGGGTCCTGTCGCTGATGCGGGCACGCATCGCCTCCAGGTCGTAACCCCACTCGCGTGCCGGGGCGGCGACGCCGACGCCGCCCACCGCCTGGGTGACGATGGGATAAATGGCAAAGCTGTGCTCGGAGAAGAGCACCTCGTCTCCCGGCTGCACCAGGGCGCGGACCACGAACTCCAGCGGCTCGCTGGAGCCGTTGCCGAGGGTGATCTGCCGGATCTCCACGCCGTGTTTGGCCGCCAGCTTCTGCTTCAGGGCGAAGCCGTTGCCGTCGGGGTAGAGCCAGACATCCTTGAGCACCGCCGCCGCCGCCTCCAGCGCGCGCGGGCTGGGGCCCAGCGGGTTCTCGTTCGAGGCCAGCTTGATGATGTCGGAGATGCCCAGCTCGCGCTCCAGCTCCTCGATGGGCTTGCCCGGCTGATAGGGGGAGAGCCCCCGGACGCCGGGAGTGGCGTGTTTGAGAAAGTCGCTCATGGTGGTGTCCGTGAGAGAGGGTTAGAGGACGGCGCGGGGAAAGGAGCCCAGCAGCTTGAGCATGGAGGCGTGGGCCTCCAGTTCGGCCAGCGCGGCGGTGACCTGGGGCTCGTCGCGGTGGCCGTCGATATCGATAAAGAAGACGTAGTCCCACATCCCCTGGCGCGAGGGTCGCGACTCGATGCGGTTCATGGAGATGCGGTGACGGGCCAGCGGCTCCAGCAGCGCCTGCAGGGCGCCGGGGCGGTTGCGCACCGCCACCAGCAGGGCGGTCTTGTCATCGCCGCTGGGGGGCACCGCCTGCTTGCCGAGGATCAGGAAGCGGGTGGTGTTGTTGGGGTCGTCCTCGATGTTCTCGGCCAGGGCGTTGAGGCCGTAGAGCTCGACCGCGGTGCGCCCGGCCACCGCCGCGCTGCCCGCCTCCTCGGTGGCCAGGCGCGCCGCCTCGGCGTTGGAGCTGACGGCGATGCGCTCGGCCCCCGGCAGGTGGGCGTCCAGCCACTCGCGGCACTGGGCCAGGGACTGACCATGGGAGTAGACCCGCTTCACCGCCGCCAACGAGTCCGCACGGCTCATCAGCACATCGTGG
>JBFFSW010000121.1:0-5144 GCA_041572195.1 Thiohalomonadaceae bacterium
ACCTTACAGGCGGTGAAGACGTCGTTGAGCAGGGAGGTGAAGTCACCGGTGGCGCCCTGAAGCTTGCGCTGCTCCTCGATGATGAACTGAGTGGCACTGGTACGATGGTTGTGCATGTGTGTATACCCTTGAATTTAAAGTAAAAAATATCTTTGCACGTGTATTTTTGACACGTGTTGGCGGCCGCGGGATGGCCCGCGCCGCGATGTCCATTCGCTGATGGGGGTAAGTCGCCGAAGGGCCTGAGACAGTCAGCGATTACAATATTTTATCACGAAATAAAAAATGTATTAAATCGGCGGGCTTAGGGGCTCTTGGGGTAGTGTTCGGGACTGATCTCGGCCATGCGCGACTCGATCCACGCCTCCACCTCGGCGTTGATCTCGGCGGGCTTGCGTCCCTGAGTGGCGATGGGCTCACCGACCACCACGGTGATCTCGCCGGGCGTCTTGAGAAAGCCGCCGCGGGGCCAGAACTGTCCGGCGTTGTGCGCCACCGGCACCACCGGGTAACCGCTCTTGCTGGCCAGCATGGCGCCGCCGATGTGATAGGGCCGGTGCTCACCGGGGGCGGTGCGGGTCCCCTCGGGGAAGACCACCACCCAGATCCCCTCGTTGAGGCGTGCGCTCCCCTGCTCCAGCACCTGCTTGAGCGCCTTCTTGCCCGCCTTGCGGTCGATGGCCACCGGCTTGAGCAGGGCCAGACCCCAGCCGAACAGGGGAATGGGCAGCAGCGAGCGTTTCAGTACCCAGGTCTGTATCGGAAAGATCTGCTGCAGCGCCAGGGTCTCCCAGGTGGACTGGTGCTTGGAGAGGACGATGCTGGTGGTCGAGGGGATATTTTCGCGGCCGATCACCCGGTAGCGGATCCCCACCGAGACCCGCAGCCACCAGATATTGAAGTGGCTCCACTGGTTGAGGATGCGATAACGGGTGGGGTGGGCGAAGGGCAGCGCCAGCGGGATGAGCAGCGCCAGCGCCAGGGTGGAGGCGATCATGCCGATGGAGAAGAGTAGCGAGCGGGCGAAGCGCATCAGTCGTTCTCGGCCGCCAGCATTTCGGCCACCGCGGCCAGGTCAGCGAAGACCGGGATCCCCTCCAGACCGACCCCCTTGGCCAGGGTGCGCTCACCCTTACCCGTACGCACCAAAATAGGGCGCGCATCGACCGCCTGGGCCGCCTGCAGGTCGCGCAGGGAGTCGCCCACGACCGGCACCCCCGCGAGGCCGATGCCGAAACGCTCGGCGATGCGGCGATACATGCCCGGTAGCGGCTTGCGGCAGTCGCAGTCGTCGTCGGGGCCGTGGGGGCAGAACTCGATCAGCTCGACCCGTCCCCCCTCCTCCGCCAGCAGGCGGGCGAACTTCTCGTGCATCGCCTCCAGCGTCTCAAGGTCGTAGTAACCGCGGGCGATACCGGACTGATTGGTGGCCACCGCCACCGTGTAACCGGCGCGGTTGAGGCGGGCGATGGCCGCCAGCGAGCCGGGGATGGGGATCCACTCATCCGGCGATTTGATGAAGTCGTCGGAGTCTCGGTTGATGACGCCGTCGCGGTCGAGAATGATGAGCTTCATGGTTACTTGTCGCGGAACTCGGAGACGCGGATACGCCCGTCGATCATCTTGGACTCGCGACCCATGATCTTCTCCATCTTCTTCCAGAAGGCGGCCTTGAGATCGAAGTCGGCGGAGATCGCAGTGCCGATGAGCAGGATGAAGAGGTCGGCGGTCTCCTCCGCCAGCGCCTCGGACCCCTTACCCTTGGTGACGCACTCGGCCATCTCACCCAGCTCCTCGACCATCAGCGCCAGGCGGTAGGTCAGCTCCTCGCCGCCGCTGTTCTTGAAGTCGTGCTTGTCGTGAAAGGCCTGCACCGCGGCCAACATGGCCTGATAGGAGTCCCGCTCGTCCATGTGCGTATCAGCTCTGTAGTCGCGACAGGTCGGCCACCTGCAGGAACAGCCCGCTCATGCGCTTGAGCAGCGCCAGGCGGTTGTCACGCAGGGTGGCATCCTCGGCCATCACCATCACCTCGTCGAAGAAGGTATCCACCGGTGCGCGCAGGGCGGCCAGGCGCTTGAGTGCCTCGGTGTAGTCGCGGGCCTCGAACAGCGGTGCCACCTCGGCGGCGGAGGCCTCGACCTGAGAGGCCAGCGCCTTCTCGGCCTCGTCCTGGAGCAGGGCGGCATCAATACCGTCGCCCACCGCGCACTCGGCCTTCTTGAGGATGTTGCCGATGCGCTTGTTGGCGGCGGCCAGGGCCTCCGCCTCCGGCAGTTCGCGGAAGGCCTGCACCGCGCGTACCCGGCGGTCGAAGTCCAGCGGGTTGCCGGGCTTGAGGGCCAGCACGCTGTCGATGGTGTCGGCGGCGATGCCGCGGTCGGCGTAGTAGGCCTTGAGGCGATCGAGGATATAGTCGAAGCACTCCTCCACCGCGGCCTGGGCCTTATCGCCCAGCTTGGACTCCAGCTGTTTGGCGGCGGACTCCAGCAGCGCGCGCAGGTCCAGGTCCAGGCCCGGCTCGATGATGATGCGCAGCACGCCGAGGGCGGCGCGGCGCAGGCCGAAGGGGTCCTTGGCGCCGGTCGGCTTTTGGCCGATGGCGAAGATACCCAGCAGGGTGTCGAGGCGTTCGGCCAGCGCCAGCACCTGACCGACGCCGCTCGCGGGCAGCTCGTCACCGGCGCCACGCGGCATGTACTGCTCATCCATGGCCGCGGCGACCGCCTCGGCCAGCCCCTCGTGCTGGGCGTAGTAGCGGCCCATGATCCCTTGAAGCTCGGGGAACTCGAAGACCATCTCGCTCATCAGGTCGCACTTGGCCAGCTGCGCCGCCTGGGCGGCCTGGGCGGTATCCACCCCCAGCAGTCCGGCCAGCTCCACCGCCAGCTGCTCGACCCGCTCGCTCTTCTCCAGCAGGGTGCCCAGATCCTTCTGGAACACCACCGTGGCGAGGGAGTCGCGGCGGGCGGCCAGCGGCTTTTTCAGGTCCTGCTTCCAGAAGAACTCGGCGTCGGTCAGGCGCGGGCGGATGACCCGCTCGTTGCCCTCGCGCACCTTGGTGATGTCCGAGCTGTCGATGTTGCTGAGGGTGATGAAGTTGGGCATCAGCGCGCCATCGGCGTCCACCATGTGGAAGTACTTCTGATGCTCCTTCATGGCGGAGATGAGGCACTCGGCGGGTACCGCCAGGAAACGCTCCTCGAAGTTGCCGACCACCGGCACTGGCCACTCGACCAGGCCGGTCACCTCGTCCAGCAGCGCCTCGTCGATCACCGCGCGACCGCCGGCCTTCTCCGCCGCCTCCATCACCAGGCCGCGAATCGCCTCGCGGCGGGCGCCGTAGTCGGCCATGACCCGACCCTCGCTCTCCAGCATGGGGGCGTAGGTGGCGGGCTCGGCGATGTAGATGGGCTCAGGGTGGTGGAAGCGGTGGCCGCGGCTCTCGCGGCCCGACTTCACCGAGAGGATCTCGGCCTCGATCACCTCGTCACCGAAGAGCAGCACCAGCCAGTGCACCGGGCGCACAAACTCGGCGTCGAGGTCACCCCAGCGCATGCGCTTGGGGATGGGCAGCTTGTTCAGCGAGGCCTCGACGATGGCGGGCACCAGCTCGGCGGTGGGCTGGCCCTGCTGAGTGGCGCGGAACACCAGCCAGGCCCCCTTGTCGGTCTCCAGCTTTTCCAGCTCATCGACGCTGGCGCCGCAGGAGCGGGCGAAGCCCTCGGTGGCCTTGGTCGGGTTGCCATCCTCGTCGAAGGCGGCCTGAACGGCGGGGCCGCGGCGTTCCACGGCCTTGTCAGCCTGGGCGGCGGCGAGGCCGCGAACCAGCACGGCCATGCGCCGCGGGGTGCAGTAAGCGGTCACTTCGCCATGGCCCAGGTCGGCCTCCTTGAGGCCGTCGATGATACCGTTGGTGAAGGCGTCGGAGAGTTTCTTCAGCGCCTTGGGCGGCAGCTCTTCGGTGCCGATCTCGATCAGGAGGTCCTGCTGGCTCATCTTATTTGCCCTCCTTTTTCAACATCGGGAAGCCGAGGGTCTCGCGGGCCTCGTAGTAGGCCTGGGCCACGGCGCGGGCCAGGGTGCGCACGCGCAGGATGAAGCGCTGGCGCTCGGTGACCGAGATGGCGTGGCGGGCGTCGAGCAGGTTGAAGGCGTGCGAGGCCTTGAGCACCATCTCGTAGGCGGGCAGCGGCAGCTTCGCTTCGATAAGCGACTGGCATTCGGCCTCGGCATCCTGGAAATGGCGGGTCAGCGCCTCGGTGTTGGCATGTTCGAAATTATGGGCCGAATATTCCTGTTCCGCCTGCAGGAAGACGTCACCGTAGGTGACCGGCCCCTGCGGGCCGTGGGTCCAGACCAGGTCGAAGACGCTCTCCACCCCCTGCAGGTACATGGCGATGCGCTCCAGGCCATAGGTGATCTCGCCGGTGACCGGCTTGCAGTCGAGGCCGCCCACCTGCTGGAAGTAGGTGAACTGGGTCACCTCCATGCCGTTGAGCCACACCTCCCAGCCCAGGCCCCAGGCGCCCAGGGTGGGGGACTCCCAGTTGTCCTCGACGAAGCGGATGTCGTGCTCCAGCGGGTCGATGCCGAGCATCCGCAGCGAGCCCAGGTAGAGCTCCTGGATCTCCAGCGGCGAGGGCTTCATCACCACCTGGAACTGGTAGTAGTGCTGCAGGCGGTTGGGGTTCTCGCCGTAGCGGCCATCGGTGGGGCGGCGCGAGGGCTGCACGTAGGCGGCGTTCCACGGCTCCGGGCCGATGGAGCGCAGGAAGGTGGCAGGGTGGAAGGTGCCCGCGCCGACCTCCATGTCCAGCGGCTGCTGGATCACGCAGCCCTGTTTGGCCCAATACTGTTGCAGGGCGAAGATCAGCCCCTGGAAGGTACCGGCGTCCACGGCCGGGGTGTCATTGCTGCTCAAGGTTCTTACCTTTATATGTATGCGTCTGGAGCAAAGGGCGCATTATAACGGCAACTGGTATAATCCGCGATTATCTACACCTCAGCCGAGTCGCCATGTCCCAACAACGCAAAGCGGTCGCCCTGATCTCCGGCGGCCTCGACTCCCTGCTCGCCGCCAAGGTGATGCTCGAACAGGGCATCCACGTGGAGGGGATCAACTTCTTCACCGGCTTCTGCGT
>JBFFSW010000122.1:0-5137 GCA_041572195.1 Thiohalomonadaceae bacterium
AGGAGCTGCTTATCGTTGCCCAGGACACCGCCGCCTACGGTGTCGACGTGAAGTACCGCACCGACTTCTGGGAGGGGCGGCCGCTCAGGACCGACATCGAGACCCTGGTGCGCCAACTGGGTAACCTCGGCGCCTGGATTCGTCTGCACTACCTCTACCCCTATCCCAAGGTCGATAAGCTGGTCGAGCTGATGGCCGAGGGGCTGGTACTCCCCTACCTGGACCTGCCGCTGCAACACGCCAGCCCGCGGGTGCTCAAGGCGATGCGCCGCCCCGGTGATGTGGAGGGGATGCTGCAGCGTATCGCCAGGTGGCGCGAGCAGATCCCCGAGATCGCCCTGCGCTCCACCTTCATCGTCGGCTTCCCCGGCGAGACCGAAGCGGAGTTCGAGGAACTGCTGAGCTTCATGCGCGAGGCGCGCCTGGACCGCGCCGGGGCCTTCACCTACTCACCGGTGGAGGGCGCCCTTGCCAATACCCTGGACGGGGCCATCCCCGAGGAGTTGAAGCAGGAACGCCTGGAACGCTTCATGGAGGTGCAGGCGGCGATCAGCGCCGACAAGCTACAGCAACGGGTCGGCAACAACTACACCGTGATCATCGACGAGGTGGAGGACGGCCAGGCCATCGGTCGCAGCTACGCCGAGGCACCGGAGATCGACGGCGTGGTGGTGATCGAGAACGGCGAGGGGCTGGAGCCTGGGGACGTAGTCGACGCCACCATCACCGCCGCCGACGAGCACGACCTCTACGCCCGCGCCGAAGAGCTGTAAGCACGCCCAAGCAGATAGGTCAGGCCACCGGCGAGGATGCCGGGGGCGACGCTGTAGATCACCCCGCCCCAGCCCAACGCGTTCCAACCCAGGAACACCCCCACGCCGATGACGATCATGGCGATGGCAAGCCGCTCGCCCACGGGCCGCTTGAGGGCGTGCACGATCACCAGCGGAGTGAAGGCGGAGCCGAGCAAACCCCAGGCGTCCAGCACCAGGGCGAAGACCGAGTCGGCCCCGCTCAGGGCGATCAACACCGCCATGCCCAGCACCGATGCGGTGGCCGCCTTGGCAACCCACAGGCGATGGCCGATGGCATCCTCTCGCGGCAGATCACGGGTCGCCGCCGCCGAGCAGGAGAGGATCAGCGAGTCGGCGGTGGAGAGGGTGGCGGCGAACAGTGCCGCCAGCACCAGACCGACCATCGCCTCCGGCAACACTCGCAGCGCCATCACCGGCAGCGCCAGTTCCGCGTCGAAATCGGCGCTCTCGGGAAAGGCGATGCGGCTGAGCAGGCCGACGATGACGGTCGCACCGTAGAAGAGGGTGAACCAGCCGTAATAATAGAGACGCATGCGGTTGATCAGCGTCGGGTTCTCCAGGCTGATGAAGCGGATGACGATGTGGGGCTGACCGAACACCGCGATGCCACCGAAGAACCAACCGAGAATGAATAGCACGATGCCCAGGGCGTCGGTGTCCGGGAACCAGCTCATGTAGCCGGGCCCTACCTCGGCCATGCCCGTCCAGGCCCTCTCCCAGCCACCGGCCAGCTCGAAGCCGCCGACGATCAACAGCCCCATGCCGATGATCATCACCAGCGACTGGGCGGCGTCGGTCCAGATGGAGGCGCGGATCCCACCCGCCGCGCTGTAGATAAGAATGATCAACGCCCCGGCGATAACGCCCCAGTTCGACTCCCACTCCAGCAGCACCTGGGTCGCCTTGCCGCCTGCCTTGAGCTGGGCGGCGGCGTAGAGGGTGAGAAAGAAGATGGTCAACAGACCGACCACGCGCCGTAGCGCGTGATTGCCCTCACCATGCCAGTGGGCCAGCAGCCCGCCGTAGGAGTGGATCCGCGCCGAGCGCGAGGCGTTGTGCAGCGGGTGCAGGCAGAGCAGAGAGGCCAGCAGGTCACCGACGATCCAGCCGATCATCAGCCAGATGGAGGAGAGGCCCGTCGTGTAGGTCAGGCCGATCATGCCGATGAACATAAAGCCGCTGTTGTTGGTGGCCACCGCCGACAGCCCCGCCAGCCAGGCGGGCATCGATTTTCCCGCCACCAGATAGTCCTCGGCGTTGCCCCGGCTCTTGAACACCGAGACGACGCCGATGAGTAGAAACAGCAGCAGGAAGAAGATAAACGAGCTGGTAATCATCACTCCGACTCGGCTAGCGCCCCAGCCTGGAGGGGAAGTCGACGACGATGTACAACCGCCCCTCATGCTGTACCGTCCCCTGAATGGCGCTACCGGCGCCACCATCAACCGCACGTTCGAATGCCCGCGGGTCCAGGTGAACGATATCGGCCACATTATCGACGACCACGCCGATAACCGCCTCGGCGGTCGCCAAGGTAATGATTTTGCTCTCTTCGCTGGGGGCACGTTCCGGCATTGACAATAACCCCCGTGCGGAGAAGATCGTCACCACCTCGCCCCGCAGGGTGAGCATCCCCAGATTTTCAGTATCACCCCCAGGGACCGCGTTGGGACTTTGGTAGGGAATGATCTCGCGCACGTCGCTCACCGCGTGCAGATAGTGCTCTTCGCCCAATTGGAAACGGAGCCACGGTACATCCATAACTCTGACCTTCTCTTTTACATCGATACCGTCGTACCGCTACCCGTCAGCAACACCTCAATCCGCCCGGAGAGACGCAGGTTCTCCAGGTCCTTGTCGCTCTTGGCCTCGTCCAGGTAGGTCTTGGAAAGTTCGATGGCCTTCTGCAGATCATCCATCGCGTCGTCGAGCTGATTCAGGGTGGAGTGGGCGCAGGCACGCTGGTAGTGCGCGTAGGGGTAATCCGGGATGACGCTCAGGGCCTGGTCGCACAGATTGAGCGCCCACTCCGCCTCGCCCAGCTCCAGCACCTCATCCGCCTTGTAGGTCAACGCCTCCACATCCTCGGGATTGATCGCCAGGATCTGATCGTAGACATCGATCTTCGCCTGCGGCGTCGCCTCCAGCCCGGCACGCATCCACAGCGAGTGAATGGTATTGGTGCGGGAGATCTCTTCCTGGGTGGAGATGATGCGCTCGGTGCGATCCTTGAGCTTGCGTTCCAGGTCGACCAGGCGCTTTTCGTACTCCTCGGAGATGTTGCTCACCTTCTGCTCCACCACCTCATTGAGCTTGTGGCGCACCTCGCGCAGCGAACTCCAGCCCACCAGGGCGAAGATGGAGGCGGCGGCGGCGATGATGTAGAAGATGTTGTTGACCGTGCTGGTGGTGTAGTTGATGGCGCGATCCGAACTCTCCAGCTGGGCGCGGGTGATCTTCTCGGTGAACTCCGTGCGCTGGCCCTGCATCTCGCTACGCAGGGCGCGCAACTCGTCGAGGATATAGCGCTCGATGAACGGCGTATACAGCGGCTTCTCCTGCTCCGCCAGTGGGTCCTCCTGCGCCCAGAGCGGCTGCAGGCACAGGCTCAGGAGCAGGGCGATACTCAAGCGGCGCATATCGCCTCCCCATAGTCGTGCGGCTCGATCAGCTCGTTGTGCAGGCTCGCCACCGCCTTTTCGTAATCCCCCTCGTCGATGATGAACTGCATGTCCACCTGACGCATCGACTGGTGCATGGCGAGGATGCTGATGCCGCTTCCTGCCAGCGCGCCGACAGCGCGTGAGAGGATCCCCGGCACCTGCATGTCGCTGCCGATGGCCGAGACCACCGACACCCGACGGTGGCGGATCTCGGCCCCCTCGTGGCGCTCGCCCAACTCACGAATAATGCGCTTGGCGCTCTTGAGGTTGCAGGCCAGGTAATGGGTAACGGTGTTAGCGTTAATATCCTTGGTCACCACCCGCGCGCGATAGCGGCGAAGGAGGTCCAGCATCCCCTGCTCGTAGCGGTCCAGCTCTCCGACCATGTCCTGATCGAACAGCTCGATGGCGTGCAGGTGGCGGCGCCCGGCGATGATCTCCACGCAAGGGTCGTGGCTGACGTAGTCGCCGGTGATCAGAGTGCCGGCGTGCTCCGGCTCGAAGGTGTTCTTCACCCGCAGCGGGATACCCTCGCGTCGCAGTCCCTTGGCGGCGCGCGGGTGGATCGCCTCCATCCCCAGATTCGCGAGCTGGTCTGCGACGTCGTAATTGGTGCGGCCGATGGGCACCACCTTGTGCTCGCCGACGATACCCGGGTCGGCGCTGCTGAGGTGATACTCCTTGTGGATCACCGCCTCGACGGCGCCGGTGATGACGGCGATACGGCTGAACGTCATCTCGCTGTAGCCGCGGTCGAAGCTGGCCATCAGCCCCTCCTCGCAGTGGGCGTAGCCGGTGACGATGGGTAGCTCGCGGCTCAGGTCGATGCCCTCGAAGGCCTCGCCGATCACCTTGTCCAGCGGCCTCGCCCGCTCGGCGTTCCAGCCGCTGAGGTCGACGAAGCGGGCGTTGATGCCATCACGGCGCAACAGCTCAGCGGTGTTTCTGGCGCTGTGCGCCTCGCCGATGCTGGCGAGCATCTCGCGCACCGTCAGCAGGTGATCCTCAAGGGCGAAGTGGCCGTGTTCGCAGAGGCGGCTGAGATTCTCCAACACCCCACGGGCACTCTCCAGGCGCTGGTCGATAAAGCGGTCCGCCTCCTCCAACCCATCGCCCGGCTCGAACCAGCGGGCGTTGATACCGCGCAGGTGATCGCGCAGAGAACCCAGCGCCTCGCGCCAGGGGGCCTCGTCGTCCTCGTCGGTGAACAGGGTGTAGACGCCGGGTTTTTCGCTCTTCTTGTGCTCCAGCAGGCGATCGGTGACGCCGCCGTAGGCTGAGACCACGAAGACCCTGCCATAGGGACCACGGCGACGGAAGATGTTCTCCCTCACCGCGTGATAATCACTCATGGAGGTGCCGCCAATCTTCTCGACGGTATGTGACATGATGCCTCTCTCGTTTTATTTTTCCGTTTGTCCGGGATGGGGGGCGTAGGCGCCGTCTTCGTCGTGCACCTCGCGACCGGTGATCGGCGGATTGAAGGCGCAGATCAGGCGCATGTCGCTGGCGCCGCCGCGCAACAGGTGCTCGTCGTTATCGTTGAGCAGGTAGAGGGTGCCGTCCTTAATCGGGTGCACCTCGCCGGTCTTGAGGTCCTCGATCTCGCCATCACCGCCGACGCAGTAAACCGCCTCGATATGGTGCTTGTACCATATG
>JBFFSW010000123.1:0-5129 GCA_041572195.1 Thiohalomonadaceae bacterium
AAGGAGATCTACAACCAGATGAAGAACGGCGTGATGGTCAAGCGCTGGCAGCTGGAGGTGCCCAACCGCATCTACCACCACGGCTATCACGAGAACACCGACACCAAGGAGTTCTCCTATGAGCTGCTGGAGGAGACCCAGCCCACCTTCGAGCCGTTGCAGTACCCCAAGCCGTTCCAGCTTGGGCGCATGGCCGCCACCGTCCTCAGCCAGCTGATGCTACTGGGCTTCGTCATGCTGCTGGTGAGCATGGTGGATGATGCCCTGGCGCTGGCGCGGATGGACCTGAAGCACGGCGGCGAGGAAGTGATCGGCGCCGCCGCCGGGCTCTGGTCGATGCTCTTCGTGGCGTTGATGATGCTGGTGTTCGGTCGCCTGCTGATGAACCTGAGCCACCTCTTCTGGGCCGAGATCTCCTTCCAGTCCATGCTCATCTACAGCCGCGCCGAGGGCACCTACCAGCGTCGCGCCACCCGCGTAGGCAAGGCGGTGCACGATTCACGAGAGAGCGAGGGAGAGGTGACCCGCGTTAGCGTCAACCCGGTGGTGCTGGTCTCGCGCCTGTTCAGCGTCACCTACGCCGGTGTCGGCGCGGTCAACCTGGAGTGGCCGCGCCACGTTCTGGAGATGCACAAGGACCAGGCGGAGCTGGAGGCCATTATCGGCGAGATGCATGGCTTCTTCGACACCCGTAGTGCCCACGGCGGCGTCACCAACGAGGAGATGTCGGCCCAGGTGCAGAGCCAGGGCAACTACGTGGAGCGCATGGTCGCCCCCGCCGGCGGCGCGGAGCTGGTCGCCGACGCCAGGGCCGACCGGCAGGCCCTGCCGCGGGAGGATGAGGTGGCCCCGGACCTGCCGTTGGGTGACGAGCCGGCTTGAGTCTTCAGGCCGCCGCCTCGGTGGTGGAGAGCAGGAACTGCTTGAAGGCCAGTGCAGGGGGGGAGAGGCGCTTGCCCTTGCGGTGCACCACGTACCAGTGGCGCAGGATGGGGAACTCCTGCGCGTCGAGGATCACCAGCCGCCCCAGGCTTAATTCCATCTCCACCGCGTGCTGCGACATCACCCCCAGGCCGAGACCGGCCTGAACGCTCTGCTTGATCGCCTCGTCGGAACTCACCTCCATGCCCGGGGTGAGGGTGATGCCGTGGGCCAGGAAGAAGCGCTCCATGGCACCGCGGGTACCGGAGCCGGGTTCGCGCACCAGGAAGGTCTCCTTCTCCAGCTCCTCCAGGGGGATCCTGGTGCCCCCGGCCAGGCGGTGGTCGGGCGGGGCGATGACCACCAGTGGGTTCTCCATGAAGGCGCCGGCCTCCAGCTCCATCGCTTCGGGGGGCTGGCCCATGATCACCATATCCACCTCGTTCTCCGCCAGCTGGTTGAGTAGCGCCTGGCGGTTGGTGACGTCCAGGCTCACGGTGACCTCCGGGTAGCGGCGGGCGAACTCGGCCAGCAGCTGCGGGGCGAAGTAGTTGGCGGTGGTGGCCACGGAGATGCGCAGCTTGCCCTGCTCCAGCCCCTTGAGGTTGTCGAGCACGGTGCGTAGTTCGTCCAGCTGCTGGTTGATCACCCGGCTGTAGTGGTACACCTCATCGCCCGCCTCGGTGAGGTAGATCTTCTTGCCCAGCTGCTCGAACAGGGCCACATCGAGCTGGCTCTCCAGTTGCTTGACCTGCATGGATACGGCGGGCTGGGTGAGGTGCAGCTCCTCGGCCGCGCGGGTGAAGCTGCCGAGGCGGGCGACGGCGGCGAAGACGGTGAGCTGGCGCAGGGTGATATTCATGGGTGGGTCCAATACATAAGATATGGCTTATGTTATCCATAATAAATGCTGAATTAGACGTCGGCAAACTTCCCTATACTGATGAGGTTGAATCAATTACTCAGGAATTGGCGCGCTTGTGGCGCCGGAGTGGGCTTCGCCCGGGCAGGGATTTGTGATGAAAACCAACTATCGCGGCCATGAGTTGATTGAGGAGCGTGTCTGCGCCCTGGAGGCCACGCTCTACAACCACGTCTGCCTCAACCTCAAGCGTATGCGCGGACCACTCAATCTCAAGTTGCCGCGGGTGGTCTACATACGTATGTCCTTCGACAACGACACCTGGTGGTGCCTGGACCACAGCAACAACGACCGTCCCCTGTTTGCCTGGACCGGTTTCGACGCCGCCGCGCGCCAGTCGCTCGATGCCCCCGTCCCCTGTCGCCTACTGATCTTCAGCCCCCGCGGCGAGGAGGTGCTGTTCGAGGTGCTGCGTGAGCTGCCCCGCGAGATGGCCTTCCGCCTGCGCCGCGAAAGCGAAGGCGGCGCCGATGTGCTGACCCCTTTCCGCTCCCGCTGAACCGGGTCGGACTTGCCAGCGCCGCTAGGCGCGTCTACACCTTTAGATAGGCTCCTATCACGGGCCCTGGAGGTGTCGGATGAAGGGCAGCCGTCCACGGCAGATGATTGCGCGCCGCCTGCGGGTAAGGATGGCGGCGGAACACTACAACCCCATATGCCTGGCGCTCAGACGCATGGGCGGCCCGCTGAAGGTAGTGGTGCCGGGCATGCGTGGCTTCGAGATGATTCTGGGTGACCGGCTGTGGCTGCTGCGCGATCACAAGCTGGATGACCAACCCCTGGTCGCCTGGAGCGACTTCCACCCGCAGTGGCGCAACGCCCTGAACGAAGCGGTGGTCTGTTCCCAATTTCACTATCATGCCTATGGCGCGGTGTTGGCGCGCAACGTCCTCGGCGAGGTGGCTGCCGCCCTGGAGCAACGGCTGCGCCACCGGCGGCTGGATGGTCGTATCGGCCTGGTCTCGCCGATCAAACCATAACCAATCCTTATCATCATTATCATTAATTGTGAGTTGCCTTATAGTCTGCGGGTGATTATAGTGCGCTTCCACTACGGGGATGCACGCCCCGTATAACGAATTCATTCACTAACGATTGAGGGTATCCATAATGGATCAGTCCGCACGTTATACCGATCTGTCTCTGAACGAAGACGATCTGATTGCCGGTGGCAAGCACGTTCTCGTTGCCTACAAGATGAAGCCCGCCGAGGGTTACTCCTTTGGTGAAGTGGCTGCCCACTTCGCTGCCGAGTCCTCCACCGGTACCAACGTCGAGGTGTGCACCACCGACGACTTCACCAAGGGTGTGGACGCCCTGGTGTACCACCTCGATGAGGCCACCGATGACATGCGCATCGCCTACCCCATCGATCTGTTCGACCGCAACGTGACCGACGGTCGCACCATGCTGGTCTCCTTCCTGACCTTGGCCATCGGTAACAACCAGGGCATGGGCGACTGTAAAGAAGCCAAGATGTACGACTTCTACATGCCCGAGCGCATGATCCAGCTGTTTGACGGTCCTTCCAAGGACATCAGCGACATGTGGCGCATCCTCGGCCGTCCGGTCGAGAACGGTGGCTACATCGCCGGTACCATCATCAAGCCGAAGCTGGGCCTGCGTCCGGAGCCCTTCGCAGAGGCCGCCTACCAGTTCTGGCTCGGTGGTGACTTCATCAAGAACGACGAGCCCCAGGGCAACCAGGTATTCTGCCCCACCAAGAAGGTGATCCCGCTGGTGGCCGACGCCATGAAGCGCGCCCAGGACGAGACTGGTGAGGCCAAGCTGTTCTCCGCCAACATTACCGCGGACGACCACTACGAGATGTGCGCCCGTGCCGATTACATCCTCGAGACCTTTGGTCCCGATGCCGACAAGGTGGCTTTCCTGGTCGACGGTTACGTTGGCGGCCCGGGCATGGTGACTACCGCCCGTCGTCAGTACCCTAATCAGTACCTGCACTACCACCGTGCCGGTCACGGTGCCGTAACCTCCCCGAGCGCCAAGCGTGGTTACACCGCCTTCGTGCTGTCCAAGATGTCCCGTCTGCAGGGTGCCTCCGGTATCCACGTCGGTACCATGGGCTACGGCAAGATGGAGGGCGACGCCTCCGACAAGAACATCGCCTACATGATCGAGCGCGATGAGTGCCAGGGTCCGGTCTACTACCAGAAGTGGTACGGCATGAAGCCCACCACCCCGATCATCTCCGGTGGTATGAATGCCCTGCGTCTGCCCGGCTTCTTCGAGAACCTGGGCCACGGCAACATCATCAACACCTCCGGTGGCGGCTCCTACGGCCACATCGACTCTCCGGCTGCTGGCGCCACCTCGCTGCGTCAGTCCTACGAGTGCTGGAAGTCCGGTGCCGACCCCATCGAGTTCGCGAAGGATCACAAAGAGTTCGCTCGTGCCTTCGAGTCCTTCCCGCACGATGCCGACAAGATCTTCCCCGGCTGGCGCGACAAGCTGGGCGTGCACAAGTAAGCACACCCCGTACTCAAGCAGTACAAAAAAGCCCCGCCTTGTGCGGGGCTTTTTTGTTTGTCCCACTCACCCGGAGATGTATAAGAAAAACCTTATCCAAAAAATCAGAAAGCCTTAATGTCATTTATACTTGTTCCTGAATATAATACCCGGAAATAAATAAGCCCCGGCGTGTCCGGCCGTGGCGATTCATTCCGCACACATGCGAGGGCGACGGCCCTGACGGAGAACCACCCATGAGCGACACCAACATCGACCAGTACATGATCAAGGAAGAGCCCTTCTACCAAGCGCAGGAGGATGAGATTGAGCTTTACGAGGCGGCCTATCAGTCTCGTCTGCCAGTGATGGTGAAGGGGCCGACCGGTTGTGGTAAGTCCCGTTTCGTCGAGCACATGGCGTGGAAGCTGGGCAAGCCACTGATCACCGTGGCCTGTAACGAGGATATGACCGCCTCCGACTTGGTTGGTCGCTACCTACTGGACGCCGACGGTACCCGCTGGCTCGACGGCCCGCTGACTACTGCCGCGCGTATCGGCGCCATCTGCTACTTGGATGAGATCGTCGAGGCACGTCAGGACACTACGGTGGTCATTCACCCGCTGACCGACCACCGTCGCACCCTGCCGCTGGACAAGAAGGGGGAGTTGGTTGAGGCGCACCCGGACTTCCAACTGGTGATCTCCTACAACCCCGGCTACCAGTCGCTGATGAAGGACCTCAAGCAGTCCACCAAGCAGCGCTTCACCGGTTTGGACTTCGATTACCCGAGCAAGAAGCTGGAGGCGGAGATTGT
>JBFFSW010000124.1:0-5126 GCA_041572195.1 Thiohalomonadaceae bacterium
ACATCGTCAGCCCCACCGAGGTGGTGGTGGTCTCCAAGCTCCACGTCGAGGTGGAGGGGGGCGGCGGCGACCTGCACGTGACCATGCCCTACTCGATGCTGGAGCCGATTCGCGAGATCCTCGACGCCGGTGTGCAGTCCGATCGCACCGATATCGATGATCGCTGGATCACCGCCCTGCGCGAGGAGGTGAAGAGCGCCCAGGTGGAGCTCTCCAGCACCCTCACCGAGGTGGAACTGACCCTTCGGGAGGTGATGCGGATGAAGCCGGGCGATGTGATCCCCATCGAAATGCCCAAGTGCGTCAGCCTCAAGGCCGAGGATGTGCCGGTGTTCCGCGGCAACCTCGGCGTCAGCAACGACAATCTGGCGATCAAGATCATCGAACAAGTGGAACGACCGACCCAGTAAGCCGACTGGCGGTCAGGAGAGAGCAAGATGAGCGAAGACGAGAACGTGAATCCCGACGATGTCATGGACGATTGGGCCGCGGCCATGGCCGAGGCGGGCGAGGCGGGTGATGCGGCGGCCGCCGCTAATGCCGCCGGCATGGCGGCGCCGATGGAGAGTCTGGTCGATGAGTCCGGCGGCCCCGCCTCGGAGGACGTCAACATGGATGTCATCCTCGACATCCCGGTGACCATCTCCATGGAGATCGGCCGTACCAAGATCAACATCCGCAACCTGCTGCAGCTCAACCAGGGTTCGGTGGTGGAGCTGGACCGCCTCGCCGGTGAGCCGCTTGACGTGCTGGTCAACGGCACCCTCATCGCCCACGGCGAGGTGGTGGTGGTCAACGAGAAGTACGGTATCCGCCTCACCGACGTCATCAGCCCCGCCGAGCGGGTGCGCAAGCTGAAATAAGATGCGTCGCGCCGCCGCCCTGTCACTGCTGCTGCCCACAAGCCTGTGGGCCGAGGCGGAAGCGGTCGCCCCCACCGCCCGTGCCGTCGACGGCGTGGGGGCGGCGCAGATGCTGCAGGTGGGCATCAGCCTGCTGCTGATCCTGGTGCTGATCGGCGCCATGGCCTGGCTGCTGCGCCGCTTCGGTGGCGGTATGCCGGGCCTGGGCGGGATGGGCCCGATGCGGGTGCTGGCGAGCCTCTCGGTGGGCGCCCGCGAGCGACTGCTGCTGGTCCAGGTGGGCGAGGAGCAGCTGCTGCTGGGGGTTTCGCCCGCCGGTATCCGTACCCTGCATACCCTGGCCGAGCCCATTGAGCTGGCCCCGGGGCAGGCGGGTAGCTTCGCCGAGCGTCTGGCCGCCGCGCTGAATCGAAAGGGAGAGTCATGAGCCGCCTGTTGCCGCTGTTGCTGCTGCTTTTCGCCCCCTCGGTCTGGGCCGAGCAGGGGCTGGATATCGTCACCGTCACCACCAATCCGGACGGCGGTCAGAGTTACACCCTGAGCATCCAGCTGCTGCTGTTGATGACGGCGCTCACCTTCCTGCCCGCCATCGTCATGATGATGACCTCCTTTACCCGCATCATCATCGTCCTGGCCATCCTGCGCCAGGCCATCGGCCTGATGCAGGCCCCCTCCAGCCAGGTGCTGGTGGGTCTGGCGCTGTTCCTCACCCTGTTTATCATGGCGCCGGTCTTCGATCGCATTAACGAGCAGGCGATCCAGCCCTACTTCAGCGACGAGATGAGCCTGCAGGTGGCGCTGGAGACCTCCAGTGTGCCGCTGCGCGAGTTCATGCTGGCGCAGACCCGCGAGCCGGACCTGGCGCTGTTCGGCGGCATGGCCGAGGGGGAGGGCTTCGACGGCTACGAGGGCCCCGATCAGGTGCCGCTCAAGGTGCTGCTGCCCGCCTTCGTTACCAGCGAGCTGAAGACCGCCTTCCAGATCGGCTTCCTGCTCTTCATCCCCTTCCTCATCATCGACCTGGTGGTGGCCAGCGTGCTGATGTCCATGGGCATGATGATGCTCTCGCCGATGATCGTCTCGCTGCCGTTCAAGATCATGCTCTTCGTGCTGGTGGATGGCTGGACCCTGGTGATGGGCACCCTGGCCTCAAGCTTCTACGTGGGCGCGGGGTAGCGGGCGATGACTCCCGAGAGCGTGCTGACCATCTTCAATGGGGCGCTGGAGCTGATCGTGGTGCTCAATCTGGTGGTGCTGCTGCCCGCGCTGCTGGTCGGCCTGCTGGTGGCCACCTTCCAGGCCGCCACCCAGATCAACGAAATGACCCTGAGCTTCATCCCCAAACTGCTGGTGACCCTGGCGGTGCTGATGATCGCCGGGCCGTGGATGCTGCAGCTGCTGCTTGACTACACCCAGCGGCTGTTCGGCGATATCCCCATGCTGATCGGGTGAGTCATGACCATCTCCCTGGCCACGGCTGAACTGACCGCCCTCATCGGCAGCTACATGTGGCCCTTCTTCCGCATCGGCGCGCTGGTGATGACCGCCCCGGTGACCGGCTCGGCCAACGTGCCGGTGCGGGTGCGGCTGATGCTGGCGGTGGCGCTGACGGTGATCATCGCCCCGCTGCTGCCGGAGGTTCCGGCGGTGGACCCCTTCAGCTGGCCCGCGCTGATGATCATCTTCCAGCAACTGGTGATCGGCATCGCCATGGGCTTCGCCCTCAACCTGGTGTTCAACGCGGTGATCACCGGTGGCGCGGTGGTGGCGATGCAGATGGGTCTGGGCTTCGCCTCCATGGTCGACCCCAGCAACGGCATGCAGGTGCCGGTCATCTCCCAGCTCTATCTGATGTTCACCACCCTGATCTTCCTCGGCGTGGACGGCCACCTGCTGTTCCTCGACATGCTGGCGCAGAGCTTCAGCGTCATCCCGGTGGGACCCGAGGGGCTGGACCGCGACGCCTTCCATGCCATCGCCCTGTGGGGCTCGCAGATGTTCGCCGCCGCCCTGTGGCTGGCGCTGCCCGCGGTGATCTCGCTGCTGGTGGTTAATAGCGCCTTCGGTGCCATGGCCCGCGCCGCGCCGCAGCTCAACATCTTCG
Source organism: Thiohalomonadaceae bacterium (assembly GCA_041572195.1). Taxonomy (GTDB): domain Bacteria; phylum Pseudomonadota; class Gammaproteobacteria; order Thiohalomonadales; family Thiohalomonadaceae; genus JBFFSW01. Next base: position 2,968 of record JBFFSW010000124.1, read on the forward strand.
TCATCGGCTTCCCGCTGGCCATCATCATGGGCTTCGTCATCATCCTCTACCTGCTGCCCGAGGTGGTGGAGCAGTTCATCCTCATGCTCGACGAGGGCTTCGCCCTGGTCGACCGGGTTCTCGGAGGGGGTTGAGCCGTGGCCGAGAATAAGGACGGACAGGAGCGCACGGAACAGCCCACGCCCAAACGGTTGCAGGAGGCGAAACAGAAGGGGCAGGTGGCGCGCTCGCGCGAGTTGGGCATCGTCATGGGGCTGCTGGCCGCCGCCGCCGCCTTTCTGATGATCGGCGGGCAGATGCTCTCCGACCTGATGAATCTGCTGCGCGAGGGGCTGACCATAGAGCGTGAGGCGATCTTCGAGGGGACCCACATCACCCGGGTGTTCCTCGACATGGTGCTGGAGGCGATCCTCATCATCGCCCCCTTCGGCTTCCTGATGATGGTGGTGGGGGTGGTCTCGGCGGTGGTTCTCGGCGGCTGGTCGGTCTCCGCGGTGAGCATCAAGCTGGAGAAGCTGGACCCGGTCAAGGGGCTCAAGCGCATGTTCTCGATGAAGGCGCTGATGGAGCTGCTCAAGAGTCTGGCCAAGTTCTTTCTGGTGGTGACCGCCGCCATCCTGGTGCTGCGCCTGCAGGCAGACAGCCTGCTCGGCCTGGGCGGTGAGGAGCTGATGCAGGCGCTGGCCCACGGCGGCGACCTGGTGCGCTGGGCCTTCCTCGCCTTCGCCGCGGTGCTGCTGGTGGTGGCGGTGGTGGACGTGCCGTTCCAGATGTGGGACCACCGTCGCCAGCTGATGATGACCAAGCAGGAGGTCAAGGAGGAGATGAAGCAGACCGAGGGTTCGCCCGAGGTCAAGGGACGTCAGCGCCGACTGCAGATGGAGATGGCCCAGCGCCGGATGATGGAGGCGGTGCCCGCGGCGGACGTGGTGATCACCAACCCGACCCACTACGCCGTCGCCCTCAAGTACGACCAGAGCGGCCCCGGCGCCCCGGAGCTGGTGGCCAAGGGCGCCGACCTCATCGCCGCGCAGATCCGCTCCATCGCCGAGGCCAATGACGTACCGGTGCTCTCGGCGCCGCCGCTGGCGCGCGCGGTCTACCACAGCACCGAGGTGGGGGAGATGATCCCCGCCGGGCTCTACCGCGCCGTGGCCCAGGTGCTGGCCTACGTATATCATCTGCGCCAGGGGCCCATCTACAACCGCCAGGGGGTGGACCCCCTGGACGATTTACCGATCCCCGACGAGCTGCGTCGGGACGACTAGCGGGATGATCCGCGAGGAGTAACAGCGCATGGCCCAAGCCCAGCCCACCGATATCCTCAGCCTGCTGCGCCGCACGGTGCAGAGCGGCCTGGGCGCGCCCCTGCTGCTGGTGATGCTGCTGGCGATGGTGGTGTTGCCGCTGCCCCCCTTCCTGCTGGATATCTTCTTTACCTTTAATATCACCCTCTCGCTGGTGATCATCATGGTGGCCATCTACTCGCTGCGGCCGATGGACTTCGCCGCCTTCCCCACCATCCTGCTGATCGCCACCCTGCTGCGCCTGGCGCTCAATGTCGCCTCCACCCGCGTGGTGCTGCTGGAGGGGCACAACGGCGGTGACGCCGCCGGGCAGGTGATCCAGTCCTTTGGCGAATTCGTGGTGGGCGGCAATTACGCGGTCGGTCTGGTGGTCTTCATCATTCTGGTGATCATCAACTTCGCGGTGGTCACCAAGGGCGCCGGGCGCATCTCCGAGGTGAGCGCCCGCTTCACCCTGGACGCCATGCCGGGCAAGCAGATGGCCATCGACGCCGACCTGAACGCCGGGCTCATCGATCAGGAAGAGGCGCGCCGTCGCCGTGCCGAGACCGCCCAGGAGGCGGACTTCTACGGCTCCATGGACGGTGCCAGCAAGTTCGTCCGCGGCGATGCCATCGCCGGTATCCTCATCACCGTCATCAACATCATCGGCGGCTTCGCCATCGGCATGTTGCAGCACGACATGGCCGCCGGTGACGCGGCGCGGGTCTACACCCTGCTGACCATCGGCGACGGGCTGGTGGCGCAGATTCCGTCCCTGGTGTTGTCAACGGCGACAGCCATCATCGTTACGCGTGTCTCAAGTAAGCAGAAGATGGGCGATGAGATCATTGAGCAGTTATTCAGTAACCC
>JBFFSW010000125.1:0-5119 GCA_041572195.1 Thiohalomonadaceae bacterium
CGCCGCACTGGCGCCGTCCAGCCACAGGGACGACGCCCCGTATGCGGTGTCGATCGGCGGATAGTAGGGAACCGTCACCCGGGTGCCAATGCCATCACCCAGCGCCTCGTCCAGTTTCAGCTCCTCCACCAGCTTCCACACCGGCGATAGCGGGAAGCGCTTGGTGACGACACCGACCACCGCGCCGCCGATACCGCTGGACTGGTAGTTCTTGACCATCCCCAGCAGGCCGTGGTCGGCGTACATGGCCTGGAACCACATGAACTTGCCCTTGCGCTCAGGGCCATCGCCGTAGAGCGGGATGAGCACCAGCTCACGGGTGCGTTTGTTGATGCTGAGCTTCAGGTCCAGCTCACCGCGTTGGGGCACCATCCCCAGGTGCTGGATCACTACCACCTGGGCACTATCGGCGCTGAACTCCTCCAGCCGCTCGCGACTCTCGGCGGAGAGTTTCTTGCGCGCCAGGCGTCGCCACTCCGACTCCCAGCCGCCATCACGGCGCATCATGCGTATGGTGTCGAACCAGGCCAGCTCGGCCATCCCCTTGCCCAGGTCATACTGCCTGGCGTAACCGGATTCGTAGAGTTCGGCCGCCTTCTGGTAGGCAATTCGGGCGTCGTCATAGCTGCCGTTGAGCTCGTAGATGAGGCCGGTGACGTAACGCATATAGGCGTCTTCACGATAGGTGAGCCACTGCGGGTCGTGGCGGCGGCCGGCCAGCACCCGGAACACCCGCATCATCTGGTTGAACGAGCCCTTCTCGCCGTCCTTCGCCTCGCCGTAATCGCCGCGCTCACGCACCAGGGCGCCGAGCAGCACGTCCACCTTGCGCGCCTCCACCGCCGCCGCCTCCAGCGACTCCTCGCGCGCGGAGCCTTTTTCGCCAAGGGCGCTCATCAGGTAGTTGAGCGAGCGGTAATAGTGGATGAAGACCCGCTCGAAGTCAGCGCCCCGATAGGGGCCGTTACGTGGGTTACTCATGGCCACCGAAAGCATCTCGCCGACACCGCGGGTATAGAGCGCGTCGGCGATGCGTTCGGCCTGGGCCAGGTGGCGGTTGCTCTCCTGATAACGCCCATCGAGGTGTTTGATCAGCCCCAGCTCCATGTGATGCAGCAGGCGGTCATCGCCCTCCGGCTTGAGGCTCTTCTCCATCTCCACGGCCGAGCCCGCGTAGTCGCCCTGACGGAACTTGAGTAGCCCACCCTCGACCCCGCTGCCGTAGGTCGCGCAGGCGCTGGTGCCCAGAAGGATAGCCGCGGCAAGCAGCAGCGAGGCGATGGGGCGGAAGCGGACGATAGGGGGCACGACAATCTCCTTCTGTCTCTTTAGTTGTCGGCCCATGCTAACAAGCCCCCGTGGAGGCTGTCCATGTCCTCTCGGCGCCTACTCCGTGTAAGCGTTTTCAACAGAAATTTCAGTGATTACCACAAGTAGATGACGGCTTTTGGCGACAGCCTTGTGGCGGCCGTGCGGTTAGGGTGTGAGCTGTTGTATGCCGCCTATGCGGCCGGAGCCCATGGCGGAGAGCTAACGATTAAAACAAGGAGTTAAGTCAAGATGAAATTCGATCGTAGCGATATCGATAACCGCAATATCACGCGCATGGATCACGCCAAGGTAAAGGGCTACTGGGTGCGCGTGGTCAAGGATGGCAAGATGCACCAGCAGCTCTTCTCCGACAATCAGTACGGTGGCGAGGAGCAGGCCCTGGAGGAGGCGCGCAGACACCGTAACGAGTTGCGCCGACGCCTGCACGGTACCAATGCCGCCTCCACCCGCCGGGTGTGCACCAGCTTCAAGGGCAACACCACAGGCGTGGTGGGCGTGCACTACACGGAGAAGGAGCGCTGCGGCAAGCTGGTGAGCGCCTACGTGGCCTCATGGTGCCCCATCAAGGGCGGCCCGCAACGTCACAAGTACTTCTCGATCAGCAAGCTGGGCAGGGAGGAGGCTTTCCGTCAGGCGGTGGCCTATCGTGAGGCCCGTGTCGAGGAGATCATGCTGCAGGCACAGGGCTGAGCCCTGAACCTACCTAGCGTTCCCTGAGCCCGGCGGCGACCGCCAGCGCCAACTCTTCCGGCACGAACTTGGTCAGCACCGCGTTGGCGCCGACGGCGGTCGCCTTCTCGGTGTTGATGGCGCCGTTGAGCGAGGTGTGCAGGAGAATGTACATGTTGCTCAGCTGGGCATCCTCACGGATGGCGCGGGTGAGGCTGTAGCCGTCCATCTCCGGCATCTCAATGTCGGAGATCACCATATCGACCAATGACAGGCTGTTGTCGGCGGCCATCTCATGCAACATCTTCAACGCCTCCTTGCCATCATTGGCCAGCATGCACTCCATGCCGAGGGAGTTGAGGGTGGCGGCGGTCTGGTTGCGCGCCAGCGAGGAGTCGTCCACCACCATCACCGAACGGCCCGTCAATTCGGCCAGGGCCGACTCGTCCAGCGAGGCGGCTCGGGTATCGACCCGCACCACCTCGCCCAGCACCTTCTCCACGTCGAGGATCTGCACCAGCTCGCCGTCGATGTCGGTCACCCCGGTGATATAGGAACTCAGGCCGCTGCCCTTGGGGGGCGGCAGCACATTGCGCCACTCGCAGACCACGATGCGGTCCACCTTGCGCACCAGGAAGCCCTGCATGTTGCGATTGAACTCGGTGATGATTACCGAACCCTCACCACCATTGCCCAGCGGCGGGCGGCGCACGGCCATGGAGAGGTCGATGACGGTCAGCGGCTCACCGCGCAGGTGTGCGACGCCGCGCACCGCGGCGTGCGACTGCGGCACCTGAGTCAGCTTGGGGCAACCAATCACCTCCTTGACCTTGAGGACATTGATACCGAAACGCTGGGTGCCGCCCAGGTCGAACAGCAGCAGCTCCAGGCGCTCGTCCTGACTGCCGCCGGTACGGGTGTGCTCGGACACGCATCTATCCCCTTAAATGGCCGCCAGTTCCGCCAGCTCCTCGTCAGAGAGCAGCTTGTCGGCGTCGACCAGGATCAACAGGCCGCGGTCACGGTTGCAGAGACCGGAGATGTAGCGGGCGGATTCACCGCTGCCGGTGTCGGGGGCGGGCTCGATCTCGCTGTTGTCCAGCTCGGCCACCTCACTGACGCTGTCGACCAGGAAGCCGACCACGTAATCACCCGCCTCCAGTATGACGATACGCGAGGCGTCGTCCACCTCGCGGCTGGGCAGACCGAAACGGCTGCGGGTGTCGATGATCGCCACCACGTTGCCACGCAGGTTGATGATACCGAGGACGTAAGAGGGGGCGCCGGGCACCGGCGAGATCTCGGGGGTGCGCAACACCTCGCGGATCTGCATCACATCGATGCCGTAGGTCTCGTTCTCCAGAGAGAAGGTCACCCAGCGCGACTTCGGCTCGCTGCGGGAATCCACCACCTGATTCATGCTCATCCTCCGATGATTTGGGAGTCCCTAGAGAGGGACGGTTACGACCTGAGGTAAATTCCGCCCATCATATCGGATATCCCTCAGCCGTGCTGTAGGCGCGATTCCTATATTCACGCGATGTGGGCATTCTAGAGCCAGATCAGTGAAAAGTGTAGCGGCCCGTCCCCATGCATGTTTACCATAGGGGGTTAGCCAGAAGAATATCGACAATATATTAGGAACCTTTAGCCATGAAGTCCCTCTCGCACCTGCTTGCCGCCGTGCTGATGCTGATGCTGCCGCTGAGCGCCTCGGCCTCCAGCGGCGGGCTCGACCTGACCGCCAGCGGCTACGGCATCGCCGCCCTGCTCATCTTCATCTTCGCCTACGCCATCGTCATCGGCGAGGAGGCCCTGCACCTGCGCAAATCCAAGCCAGTGATGGTGGCCGCGGGCATCATCTGGGCGCTGGTGGCCCTCGCCTACTCCGCCCACGGCGACACCCACACCGCCGAGCAGGCGGTACGCCACAACCTGCTGGAGTACGCCGAGCTGTTCCTGTTCCTGCTGGCGGCGATGACCTTCATCAACTCCATGGAGGAGCGCGAGGTGTTCAACGCCCTGCGCGCCTGGCTGGTCTCGCGCGGATTCACCCTGCGCGCGGTCTTCTGGATCACCGGCGTGCTGGCCTTCTTCATCTCCCCCATCGCCGACAACCTCACCACCGCGCTGCTGATGGCGGCGGTGGTGATGGCGGTGGGCGCCGGCAACACCGCCTTCATCACCGTGGCCTGCATCAACATCGTGGTCGCCAACGCCGGTGGTGCCTTCAGCCCCTTTGGCGACATCACCACGCTGATGGTCTGGCAGAAGGGCATCATCCCCTTCGCCGGTTTCTTCGCCCTATTCATCCCGGCGGTGGTCAACTGGATCATCCCCGCCATCTTCATGTCGCTGGTGGTGCCCAACGAGAAACCCCCGGCGATGGATGAGGCGGTCGCCGTCAAGAAGGGTGGCTTCATCATCATCGGCCTGTTCCTGCTGACCATCGTTATGGCCGTCTCCGCCCACAACTTCCTGCACCTGCCGCCGGTACTGGGCATGATGACCGGCCTGGGCCTGCTCAAGTTTTATGGCTGGCACCTGCGTCGCTGTGAAAAGGGCGGTATGCGCGACGAGACCAACGGCCCCGAGGTCGACAGCATGGAGATCGGTGGCCACGCCCCTCAATTCGATATCTTCTCCATCCTCGCCCGCGCCGAGTGGGATACCCTGATGTTCTTCTACGGCGTGGTGCTCTGCGTCGGAGGCCTCGGCACCATGGGCTATCTGGCAGTGGCCTCAGAGTGGATGTACGTCGACCTCGGCGCCACCTGGGCCAATATCCTGGTCGGTGTCCTCTCGGCCATCGTCGATAACATCCCGGTGATGTTCGCGGTGCTGTCGATGAGCCCTGAGATGTCCCACGGCCAGTGGCTGCTGGTCACCCTTACCGCCGGTGTCGGTGGCTCCCTGCTCTCCATCGGCTCCGCCGCAGGCGTCGCGCTGATGGGACAGGCCCGTGGCAAGTACACTTTCTTCGGACACCTCAAGTGGGCGCCAGCGATCGCCGCCGGTTATGCGGCCAGTATTGCCGTGCACTTCTGGATTAATGCGCATCTATTTTGATGGTTGATGACTCAAAAGTAGAGTGAAAAAGAGAGCCCGGCTGATGCCG
>JBFFSW010000126.1:0-5117 GCA_041572195.1 Thiohalomonadaceae bacterium
AAATATTCGCGCCTTCGCCGCAGGCGAGCCACGCAACCTACTGACCTAAGACCAGACCATGCCAATACCCAATGCCCTGCTCTTCACCGCCCCCGGCTGCCCCCACTGCCCCGGGGTCAAGGCGGCCCTCCAGCGCCTGCAACAGGAGGGACTGGTCGGCACACTGGAGGTGGTGGACATTTCGCAGGCGGGCGAACGCGCCGCCGGGCTGGGGGTGCGTAGCGTGCCCTGGCTCAGATTGGGGGAGTACACCCTCACCGGGGCGCAGAGCCCACAGGCCCTGCGCGAGTGGGCACACAAGGCCTCCTCCGACGAGGGCTTCGCCGACTACATCCGAGAGCTGCTGGCCGACGGCCGCCTGGGCGAGGCGGAGGAGAAGCTGGCGCAGGCACCGCAACGACTCTCCGAACTGCTACCACTGCTGACCGACCAGGCGGCACCGATGAACGTGCGTCTGGGGCTGGGGGCGCTGCTGGAGGGACTGGCCGGGAGCGCCGCGCTGAAGACCGTGCTGCCACAGCTGGGAGAGCTGAGCACGCACGCCGATCACCGGGTGCGCAGCGACGCCTGCCACTACCTGGGTCTGACTGGCGATTCGGCGGCACTGGAGTGGCTGCGCGCGCGCCTCGATGACGAGCATCCGGAGGTGCGGGAGATCGCCGCCGAGGCGGTGGAGGCGCTGGGCGACTAGAAGCGGTAGATGATCGCCAGGCCGCTGCGCCGCTCGCGGATCTCGGTGTCGGGGATATAGGTGAACAAATCGAGGTTGTCGCTCTTCAGGGTCACCGCGTTGAAATCCACGCTCAGATTCAGGCTCAGGTGTTGCGTAGGGGCATAGCCCACCCCAAAGCCCATCCCCGCGCCGCCCCCCGACCAGCTGCGCTCAAAACCACGCACCAGGGGGATGGCGCTGTTGTACTCCTCCTCGTAGACGGCGCTAACCAGGCTGAAGCGGGCAAAGAGGTCGAAGCGCTCGTTCAGGGAATAAGCCAGCCGTGGAGAGATGGTGAAGCTGGAGTAGCGTGCCGCGACCAGCTCGGGACGCGCATCCCTGAAGTCGGCACTGGCAAAGAATTCAAAATCGAAACCAAAGGCGCTGCTGGTGTTATAGCCCGCGGTAAGGGCGAAGCCCCCGACATTCTCGTTACGCACCGGGTCGTTACCCAGCTGCAACTCCATGCGCGAACCGCTGAAGAGGCCGCCGAGGTACCAGCCCTCGCCACTCGCCTCCTGTGCCAGGACGCCGTGCATCGGCACAAGGCCCAGGGCCAGCAACCATAACCCGCGTCTGTTCAGGCTCATCTCTCACCTCCCGTGGACCAGGGTGGCGAGGCGGCCCTACTCGAACTCGGCCGCCTCGATCTCCAGATAAGTCTCGCTGACCAGCTTGCCGATTTCCACATCGAAGCCAAACCAGGCCTGGTAGTCGGCCAGCGCCGCTACCACCTTCGGCTTGATCTCGAAGTCGCTCAGCCCCTCCTCGTAACCGGCGGCCACCTCGCTATAGAGGGTCTCCAGGTAGCGGCGGTAGGACTCGACCATGGCCGCGTCGGCGGTTTGGCCGTGACCGGGCACGTAGACCGCCGCGCCCAGCTCCAGGGCGCGCTCGGCGGCGGCGATATTACCGCGGAAGCTGCCATGGTCCTGGCGCACGATGCGACCGTTGCAGACGTTGTCGCCGAGGAACAGCAGCGACTCCTCCAGCACCTCGATCATCAGGTCGGAGCCGGTGTGGCCGGGGCCGGTGTGGTGGAAGCGGAAGGTGAGACCGCCGATCGCCAGCTCATCGCCATCACGCACCGCCAGATTGGGGCCCACCGCCACGGTGCCGCGGGTGGCCCCCTCGGTCAGCTGCTCCAGGCGGCCCAGCCAGTCGGCATCGGCCCCGGCCGCCACCGCCGCCAGCATCTCCGGCAGGGCGTAGATGGGCACATTGGGCTGGGCCTCGCGCAACGCCTGGTTGCCCAGCCAGTGGTCGCCGTGCTCGTGGGTGTTGAGCACCGCCAGCAGCGGCTTGTCGGTGAGGGCGCGGATCTGGCGCAGCACCATCTCGCCGCTCTGCACGCTGGCGCCGGGGTCGACCACCACCACCCCCTCATCGCTGATGATGAAGGCGGGGTTGTTCATGAAGCCCTGGTTCTCCACCGAGGGGTAGGCCACCGGGCCGTGGATGACGTAGCTGCGCGCGGCCACCTGCTCGGCCGGGTAGTCCGGCAGGGCGGGGCCGCGTTCGGCGTGCGCGGGAAGGGCCAGCAGGGCGGCGAGAAGGGGGGCAAGGCGTCGTAACAACATCAGACTCTACTTTCATTATCGTTATTCTGGGGAGGGCATCTTAACCCAATCCCCACCCCAGGGATATTTCCCACTGTCCAGGTCTGGTAATATGACCAGCCCGTCCCCATAGTTCGTTTCATGAAGATGCATACCGCCGAACAACTGCAAGCACTGCTCATCGGTTTCAAGAAGGAGCAGGTCGAGGAAATCCGCCAGCGCGCCACCGACGGCGAGGCCGAGGCCCAGTTCCAGCTGGGCGCCCTCTACGCCAACGGCAAGGGGGTAGAGAAGGATGAGGCCGAGGGGCTGCGCTGGCTGCGCCGCGCCGCCAAGCAGGGCTACCCCGCCGCCAACACCCTGCTGGGGTGGAGCCTGCTCAAGGGGCTGGGGGTAAACAAGGACGCGGCCATGGCCCTGCAACACTTCCTCTCCGCCGCCGAGTCCGGCGATGCCGACGCCCAGTGCGCCGCCGCCGACCTCTTCATGGAGGGCGGCCCCGGCATCGAGCCCAGCGTCAAGGCGATGCTCGCCTGGTACCAGCGCGCCGCCGAACAGAACCACCCCAAGGCCCAGTTCATGCTGGGCAAGCTGCTGGCCGACGGCCAGCTCATCCAGCGAAATGAGGAGGCCGCCTTCCAGTGGCTGACCCTGGCGATCCTCAACGAGAGCGAACCGGCGCAAAAGGAGCTGGCGATGCTCACCTCGCGCCTCTCCGCCGAGGAGCTGGAGCGCTTCAAGCAGAACATGACCGAGGCGATGGCGGCACGCCACTGAGGCGGTGACGAGATGGACGAGCGGGAATTCAAGAGCGCCTACCGAAACGTCAACGAGCGTCCCTGCACCTTCATGAAGGCGCTGCTGCGCCGCTGCGTCGGCTGTTCGCGCTCGCAGAAGGTGCTGATCGCCGAGCGCGAGGCGATGGCCTGCCAGTCCCCCGGCGGCCAGCAACGCTGCGCCGAACTGCTGGCCGAGATGAAGCCCCGCGCGCTCTTCGCCCTGCGCATCGAGGAGGGCCAGCCGCTGGCCCACGGCAAGGCGATCAAGCTGCAGTGCGGTGGCCTGCTCGGCCTGGCCGAGAGCATGGGCGAGCAGGGCGTCGATGACGTGCACGCCCTCATTGACCGGGCTCAGGAGCGCTACGGTGCCTTCGAGGCCTTCCCCTACAGCGCCATGATGCCCGCCATCACCCACTTCAAGGTGCGCAACCGCTAGATTTATTCCCCCCTCCGGCATACATTTGAAGAGAGGCCGACAGGGGGGAGCCGCAGATGTTTGAAGTCGCTGAGCTGGGCCACACGATTCCGAAGAAGGAGTACGAGGAGCGGCTGCCGCAGCTGCGCACCGAACTGCTGGAGGTGCAGCAGGCGCTGCTGGAGGCGGACTTCCCGGTGCTGATCCTGGTCTCCGGGGTGGATGGCGCGGGCAAGGGCACCACCATCAACCTGCTCAGCGAGTGGATGGACCCGCGCTACCTGCGCGCCTTCGCCTTCGGCCCCAAGTCCGACGAGGAGCGCGAGCGGCCCGACTACTGGCGCTTTTGGCGCTCACTCCCCGCCCGCGGCCATATCGGCCTCTACGTCGGCTCCTGGTACTCCGACCCCATCGGCGCGCGCATGGCCAAGAAGATCAACTCCGCCGAGCTGGACGCCGCCCTACAACGCATCAACGCCTTCGAGAAGGCCCTGGTGGACGACGGCGCGCTGATCATCAAGTTCTGGCTGCACCTCTCCAGGGATGCCCAGTCCAAACGCCTCAAGGCGCTGGAGAAGGACCCGCAGACCCGCTGGCGGGTCAGCGAGCAGGACAAGAAGCACCTCAAACAGTACGACCGCTTCGTCAGCATCGCCGAGCGCACCCTGCGCGAGACCAGCACCGGCGAGGCCCCCTGGATCATCATCGAGGGCACCGACCCGCGCTATCGCGGCATGACCGTCGGCCAACACGTGCTGGAGCGCATCCGCGAACGCCTGGCCAAGCCCGCCGACGAGCGCGTGCCCCAGCCCCACCTGCGCCCCATCGCCGCCGCCGAGGGTACCGACCCCATGAGCCTGCTCGGCTCACTGGACATGAGCGTCGAGCTGACCAAGCAGAGCTACCGCACCCAGCTCAAACAGCAGCAGGAGCGGCTCGCCCGCCTGGCCCGCGCGGCGCTGGAGAAGCAGGTCTCCACCATCATCCTGCTGGAGGGCTGGGACGCGGCGGGCAAGGGCGGCCTGATCCGCCGCATGATCCCCGCGCTCGATGCCCGCCACTACCAGATCATCCCCATCGCCGCGCCCACCGACGAGGAGCGCGCCCACCACTATTTATGGCGCTTCTGGCGACATATTCCGCGCGCCGGCAACGTCACCATCTACGACCGCTCCTGGTACGGCCGGGTGCTGGTCGAGCGTATCGAGGGCTTCACCCACCGCGAGGACTGGATGCGCGGCTACACCGAGATCAACGACTTCGAGGAACAGCTCTGCGAGAGCGGCATCGTGCTATTGAAGTACTGGGTGCACATCGAAAAAGAGGAGCAGCTGCGCCGCTTCAAGGAGCGCGAGCAGATCAGCTTCAAGCAGTACAAGATCACCGACGAGGACTACCGCAACCGCGAAAAGTGGGAGGCGTACGAACACGCCGTCAACGACATGGTCGAGCGCACCAGCACCGAATACGCCCCCTGGACCCTGATCGAAGGCAATGACAAACGCTATGCGCGGGTTAAGGCGATCAAGGTATTGAATGAGGAGTTGGAGAAACGCTTGGCGGGGGAGAAGGATTAGTACTGTAGGAGCGGTGCCCTCACCGCGACCTGCCGAGGCGTAGACACCGTTGGTCGCCCTGAGGGCAGGGCTCCT
>JBFFSW010000127.1:0-5103 GCA_041572195.1 Thiohalomonadaceae bacterium
AGGCGGTGGCCGAGTCGGTCTACTACCCGGCCCAGGAGGAGAAGGTGTCGCTGCTGCGGGGGCTGCTGGCGCGCGAGCAGCCAGGGCGCAGCATCGTCTTCGTCAACACCAAGCGGGTGGCGGATCGGGTATGGGGCTACCTGGAGGGCAACGGCCACCCAGCGGCGGTGCTCTCCGGCGACGTGCCACAGAAGAAGCGCCAGAGCCTGCTCAAACGCTTCGAGGCGGGCGAGCTGCCGGTGCTGGTGGCCACCGACGTGGCCGCCCGCGGCCTGCACATCCCCGATGTCAGCCACGTCTTCAACTACGACCTGCCGCGGGAGGCGGAGGACTACGTTCACCGCATCGGACGCACCGCCCGCGCCGGGGCCAGCGGCAGCGCCATCAGCTTCGCCTGCGAGGAGTACGCCTTCTCGCTCGCGGATATCGAGGCCTACATCGGCCACAAGATCCCCATGGCCAGCATCGACGCCGATCTGCTGATCGAGCCGCAACCGCCGAAGAGACCCGAGCACAGCCGCCGCCCGCAAAAACGACGATAAGCATGTCCAAAAAAGAAAAGAACAAGTGCGAGCTCTGCACCAACTCCAAATGCTGCACCTACATCACCCAGCAGATCGACACCCCGCGCTCCATGGACGAGTTCGACGTGCTGCTCTGGCAGCTGGCCCACCGCGAGGTACAGGCCTACAAGGATGAGGACGGCTGGTTCCTGCTGATCAACACCCCCTGCCTGCACCTGCTGCCGGGCGGCGGCTGCGGCATCTACGAGACCCGCCCACGGATCTGCCGCAGCCCCAGCAACGACTACAGCGAGTACGACTCCCCCGCCGAGGAGGGCTTCGAGCTGTTCTTCGACGGCTACGACAGCCTGCTGGCCTACTGCCGCAAGCGATTCAAACGCTGGGACCAGCGTTTCAAGAAGAAAAAGAAGTAGCTACAGGCCGGGCATCAGATCGGCGAAGCTCTCCAGGGCGCGGAACTCCTCCACGTCGCGCCGCGGCGACTGGGTATCCGGGTGGTAGACCGCCAGCAGTTCGGCGATGCCGTAGCCGCGCGCCGAGCGCAGCACCGGCAGCGAGTCGTCCACCAGCAGGCTACGCGCCGGGTCGAAGGGCTCACGCTCGCGCAGCCACTCCCAGAAGCTGGGGTCCTCCTTGGGCTTGCCGTACTCGTGGGCGCAGACGATGGCATCCAGGTGGCCGCCCAGCGGGGTGCGCTGCAGCTTCAGCTCCAGGCTCTTGAAATGGGCGTTGGTGACCAGCACCGCGCGGCGCCCGGAGGCGCGCACCGCATCGAGGAATTCGATGACGTGGGGATGCAGGGCGATGAGGTGGGCCACCTCCTCCTTGAGCAGGGCGATATCCAGCCCCAGCTCGTGGGTCCAGTAGTCCAGGCAGTACCAGTCGATGGTGCCGACCACCGCGTGGAAGCGCGGGTAGAGCACCTCCTTGGCCCGCTCCAGGCTCAGGTGGTGGCGCTCGGCATAGCGTTGCGGCACATGCTCGGTCCAGAAATAGGTGTCGAAATTGAGATCCAGCAGGGTGCCGTCCATATCCAGCAGCACCGTATCGATCCCGTTCCAGTCGAGCATCACATCCCCCTTGGTTGAGGCGGCCATTCTAGCCCGGCGCCATCGCTTCGCGCTATGATGGGAGTCCCGGCCGACGGTCGAATTGAGTGAATCCCTAGATAATGACCAAGGCCCTGGACGACGCCCTCAACTGCGACCCCTGCCTGCTGCTGACCCCGGCGCTGGAGATCGCCATTGAGGCGGGACGGCGCATCCTCGAGGTGTACGAGGCGGGCTTCAACGTCGAGGTAAAGGAGGACCAGACCCCGCTGACCGAGGCGGACATGGCTGCCCACGAGATCATCGACGCCGGTCTCACCTACCTCACGCCCCAGCTGCCGGTGCTCACCGAGGAGTCCACCGCCACCCCCTTCGAGGAACGCCGCCACTGGCAGCGCTACTGGCTGGTGGACCCGCTGGACGGCACCCGCGAGTTCATCGAGCGCAGCGGTGAGTTCACCATCAACATCGCCCTCATCGACGGCGGCGAGCCGGTACTGGGGATCGTCTACGCCCCGGTGATGGGGCTCTACTACTACGCCTGCCGCGGCCAGGGGGCCTTCAAGCGCGAGGCCACCGGCCAACCCGAGCGCATCCACGCGCGGCGCTGGGAGGGCGGTCCGCTGACCCTGGCCTGCTCCAGCGCCACCTACCGCGGCGGCCACCTGGACCAGCTGGCCGAGCGCATCGGCAAGTGCGAGGTAGTGACCCTGGGCAGCGCCCTCAAGAGCTGTCTGGTGGCCGAGGGCGGGGCCGACCTCTACGCCCGCCTCGGGCCCACCTCGGAGTGGGACACCGCCGCCGCCCAGTGCGTACTGGAGGAGGCGGGCGGACACCTCACCGACACCCGGATGCAGCCGCTGCGCTACAACACCAAAGAGGCGCTACTCAACCCGCACTTCTTCGCCTTCGGCGACAGCGACGAGGATTGGTCGAAATATCTGTAATGGGGGGAAGTTGCGCTCAGTCGCGCAGGTCGTAGACCGACATCACCGCCTTGAGCTCGGCGATCAGCTCGCGCCGGGCCTCAGCGTCCAGCCCATCGGCCTGGGGCACCTCACCACCCGCCTCCAGCGCCTCGATGGTGGCGCGGGTCACCTCGCAGCCCAGCTGGCAGATGGCTTCAAGGTGACGGCTGATATCGGTATCGGACATGACGGTGTGCGCGATTGCGGTGTGAGTCATTGATTATAGCGAGGCGCGGGCAAAAAAAAACATACCGCCCACTCCATGCAAACGGTATGTCTTCATCCTCCTGCGGCACCCTCGACCTTCCCTGTCGACCTCCCTGTGCCGGACCGGCTCCCTGCCGTCCTCTTCCCTATCTCCTTCCTGGGGGATAAAGCATGACAAAAAGCCCGTAAAAGCGCAGACGGCAAATGCCGTTCATTTGGTTAGGACGGATGATCGTTTTCGCGTAGTCCGCTGCTTACATTCTTGCCTCGCCCTCCACATCTTGGCAGCATCGCCCCATGCAAGAGAGCCTACGTATCGGAATCGACATGGGCGGCACCAAGGTCGAGGCCATCGCCCTCGACCTCGACGGCCGCGAACTGCTGCGCCGCCGCGTGCCCACCCCGCGCGGCGACTACCCCGCCACCCTGGCGGCGGTGTGCTCCCTGGTGGAGGGGCTGGAGGCGGAGCTGGGGGCGCGCGGCAGCGTCGGCGTCGGTATCCCTGGGACAGTCTCCCCGGCCACTGATCGGGTCAAGAACGCCAACTCGGTGTGGCTCATCGGCCAACCCCTGCACCACGACCTGGCCGAGCGGCTGGGGCGTGAGGTGCGCATTGCCAACGACGCCGACTGCTTCGCCGTCTCCGAGGCCACCGACGGCGCAGCCGCCGGGGCCTCCTCGGTGTTCGGGGTAATCGTCGGCACCGGCACCGGCGGCGGTATCGTCATCCATGGGCGAGCGCTATCCGGCCCCAACGCCATCGCCGGTGAGTGGGGCCACAACCCCCTACCCTGGCCGCGCGCCGACGAGCTGCCCGGCCAGCCCTGCTACTGCGGCAAGCACGGCTGCATCGAGACCTGGCTCAGCGGCCCTGCACTGGAGCGGGAGTTCCGACGGGTTACGGGAGATGGGCTAAGGGGAAGCGAGATCGCCAAGCTGGCCGACAGCCGCGCCGAGGCGGTACTGGGCGCCTACGAGAACCGCATGGCCCGCGCCCTGGCCTCGGTGATCAACATCCTCGACCCGGAGGTGATCGTCCTCGGCGGCGGCGTCTCCAATATCACCCGCCTCTACGACAATGTCCCGAGGATCTGGGGCGACTACGTCTTCTCCGACCGGGTCGACACCCGCCTGCTGCCGCCCAAATACGGCGACTCCAGCGGTGTGCGCGGCGCGGCCTGGCTCTGGCCCAGAAATTAAACCCTTTCGCGTGCGTACTCCACGAAGGCGGCCTCCGCCAGCGGGCGGCTGAAGTAGTAGCCCTGGAACACCTCACAGCCGCGCTCGGAGAGGAAGGCCAGCTGCTCGGCCTTCTCCACCCCCTCGGCCAGCACCTGCATGCCCATGTGGCGGCCCATGGCAATGATGGTCTCGACAATGGCCGCGTCGTTGGCGTTGACGTGCACGTCGCTGACGAAGGTGCGGTCGATCTTGAGGGTACCGGCGGGCAGGCGGCGCAGATAGGCCAGCGAGGAGTAGCCGGTGCCGAAGTCGTCGATGGCGAAGCGCACGCCGTAGCGGCGCAGGGCGTTCATCTTGGCGATGCTCTTCTCCTGCTCGCGCAGCAGCATCTCCTCTGTGATCTCCAGCTCCAGGCGGGTGGGCTCGGCCCCCGAGCGGCGCAGGGTCTCCTCCACCCGCTCGACGAAGCACTCCTGTTGCAGCTGGATGGGGCTGATGTTGACCGCCAGCGGGAAGCCGGTGAGGCCCTGCGCCTCCCAGCGGCTGAGGGCGGCGCAGGCCTCGCCCAGCACCCACTCCCCCAGCTCGCCGAGCAGGCCGCTGGCCTCGGCCACCGGCAGGAACTCCCCCGGCCCCAGCATGCCGCGCTGCGGGTGGCGCCAGCGCACCAGCGCCTCGGCGCCGAGCAACTGACCACCGCTCTCCAGCTGCGGCTGGTAGTGCAGCTCCAACTGCCCGCCCTCGTCCAGGGCTCGGCGCAGGTCGTTCTCCAGGGTAAGGCGCTCGTCGGCGTCCATCTCCATGCTCGGCAGATAGAAGTGCACCGCGTTGCGCCCCTGCTCCTTGGCCCGGTACATGGCGATGTCGGCCTGCTTGAGCAGGTCCGAGGCCCCCTCGTTGCCCAGCGGGAAGAGGGCGATGCCGATGCTGGGCGAGGTGTGCAGGCGGCGGCCCTCGACCTCGTAGGGCTCGGCCAGCACGCCGCGCAGCTTCTCCGCCACCTCGCGCCCCGCCTCGGCGGCGTGTTCCGGGTCGTCACCCAGCTCGCAGAGCAGGATCACGAACTCGTCACCGCCCAGGCGCGCGGCCATATCCTCCTCGCGCAGGGTGCGGCGGATGCGCGCGGCCACCTCCTTGAGCAGGGCGTCGCCCACCGCGTGGCCCAGAGAGTCG
>JBFFSW010000128.1:0-5100 GCA_041572195.1 Thiohalomonadaceae bacterium
GGCATGACCCAGTTTGGCGGTCATGCCATCTTCCTCTCTCCGCGCGATACCCAGCTGGGACGAGGCGAACCCATCGAAGACAGCGCCCGGGTGCTCTCGCGCATGGTCGATGCGGTGATGATCCGCACCTTCGAGCACGAGAAGGTGGAGCTGTTCGCCAAGCACTCACGGGTGCCGGTGATCAACGCCCTCACCGACATGTACCACCCCTGCCAGCTGCTGGCCGACGTGCAGACCTATGTCGAGCACCGCGGCTCCATCCGCGGCAAGACGGTGGCCTGGATCGGCGATGGCAACAACATGTGCCACTCCTACATCAACGCCGCCCGCCAGTTCGGCTTTAAGCTGCGTATCGCCTGCCCCGAGGGTTACGACCCGGACCAGGGTGTGCTCTCCGCCGCCGGTGACAGCGCGGAGATCGTCCGCGACCCCAGGGCCGCCGCCGAGGGCGCCGACCTGGTGACCACCGACGTCTGGGCCAGCATGGGCCAGGAGGAGGAGCAGAAGATCCGCGAGGCCGCCTTCGCCGGATACATGGTGGACGACGCGGTGATGGCCGCCGCCAACGACGACGCCCTGTTCCTCCACTGCCTCCCCGCCCACCGCGGCGAGGAGGTGAGCGCCTCGGTGATCGACGGCGGCCAGAGCGTGGTCTGGGACCAGGCCGAAAACCGACTGCACGCGCAGAAGGCGCTGCTGGAGTTCCTGATGTGCGACTGAGCGCGCTCATCGCCCTGCTCTTCTGTACCGCCCTCCACGCCGGTCCAGTGGAAGAGGGCGTGGCCGCCTTTCGCGCCGGAAACTATCAGGACGCCCACGAACTGTGGCTGGGCGCCGCCCGCGAGGGGGACGCCCAGGCCCGCTACAACCTCGCCCTGCTCTACGCCAACGGCTGGGGCGTCGCCAAACACCCACGTACCGCCTTCGAGCTCTACAAGGCCGCCGCGCAGCAGGGTCACCTGGAGGCGCAGTTCAACCTCGGCCTGGCCTACCGCCAGGGGCTGGGGGTGGTGCGCAGCAATCTCGACGCGGTGCACTGGTGGGGCGAGGCGGCCGGGCGCGGCCACGCCCCCTCGCGCTTCAACCTGGGGTTGATGTACGCCCAGGGCCTCGGGGTCGGCAAGGACCTTGAGAAGGCTCTGGGGCTGTGGGAGGCGTCGGCCCGCGGCGGCTACGCCAAGGCCATCGACACCCTGGCACGGGTGCTGGAGAGCGGCGAGATGGGCTTCCCCCGCGACCCCGAGCGTGCCGCCCATTGGCGCGAGCAGGGTAAACGGTAGAGAATGGCCGCATGGACTGGACCCCCCTTGTCGATGCGGCGCTCACCAGCGCGCTAATCCTGCTGTTGCCGACGCTGTGGCTGGCCCTGCGTCTGCCGCGCATGGGCGACCGTGGTCGCGCCCTGATCCTCGCCCTCTGCGCCCTGCCGCTACTGCTGCCCGCCTCACTGCTGCCGCTTGAGCCGATGGTGACCCAGGCCCTGACACAGCTGCCCGCGCTGCTGCTGCCGCTCTATCTGGGGCTGCGCCACTTCACCCCCAGCCTGGGCGAGGCGGCCGCCGGGCTGGGCATGGGGCTGGGCGGTCGCCTGCGCCATCTGCACCTGCCGCGCCTGGCCCCGCCCATCCTCATCGCCCTGCCGCTGGCCACGCTCGTCGGCCTGGTCCACGAGGCCCCGCTGGGCGCTTCGATCATGCCGCTGGCCCCGCCCGTGCTGCTCCTGCTCTACGCCCTGGCCCGTCTGGCTGAGGCACGCCGATGAAACTGGAGATCAGCCTCAAGCGCCGCGGCCTGCGTCTGAAGGAGACGCTGGAGCTACAGGCCGGGCGCGGCATGGTGGTGCTGGGTGCGGGGCGCGAGGACAACACTACCCTGCTGCGCGCCATCGCCGGTTTCGAGCCCGCGCGCCTGCGCATCGACGACCACGGCGCGCCGCGACCGCCCAAACGTCACTTCGCCCTCTGCGCCGCCGAGCCGCAACTCGTTTCACACATGAGCGTGGAGCAGAACCTGCGCCTGTTCGCCGCCGAGCACCCGGATAACGCCTGGAACAACCTGCTGCGCCTGCTGGGGCTGGAGCCGCTACTGGAGTCCCGTCCGCACCAGCTCACCCCACTACAGGCCCACTCGGTGGTGCTGGCGCGGGCGGTGCTCAACCAACCGAAGCTGCTGCTCATCGACGAGCCGAATCTGGAGGGGCGCGACCGCGAGCGTTATATCGACCGCCTGGTCACCCTGTTGCCCGGTCTTCCCTTCCCGGTGATCAGCGCCACCGGCCGGGTGGGCGACGCCGCCCGCCTCGGCGGGCAGTGGCTCTACCTGACGGGCGGCGAGGCCCGCGCCCAGGGCGAGGCCACCGAGCTGCTGCTGCGCGAGGATCTACCGCTACTGGATGACGCGGGGGCCGCCTTCCGCCTGCCGGTGGTGGTGGCCAGTCACGATAGCCGCCAACGCCGCAGCCACCTGGACTTCCGCGGCGGCCGCCTGCGGGTGCCGCTGTGCCGCTGCAAGGTGGGGCGCAAGACCACCGCCGCGATACCGCTGGCCGGGGCCGGTTTCAGCAACAGCCCGCCGCTGCCCGAGAGCGGCCTGAGCGGCATCACCGTCAGCGTCACCGCCCTGCATCCACGGTCGAGTGGCAAGGTGCTGGTGGAACTGGAGGCGGACGGCACCCGACTATGGCTGCAACTCGATGAACGCACGGTGGATCACAAACGGATCGAGCCGGGCAAACAGGGATTCGCCATCTATCCGACGGCCTCGATCGCCGCCGACTGACACCCTCTATGAAAACACTGCTTGAACTGAAGAACATCCAGTGCCGCTACGACGGCCAGATCGCCGTCGACGACCTCAGCCTGCACGTGCGCCAGGGCGACATCTTCTGTCTGCTCGGCCCCAGCGGCTGCGGCAAGACCACCGCCCTGCGCGCCATCGCCGGCTTCGAGCCCGTCAGCGCCGGTGAGATCCTCATCGAGGGGGAGTGCGTCTCGCGCCCCGGTCGCAGCCTGCCACCGGAGAAGCGCCGCCTGGGGATGGTGTTTCAGGACTACGCCCTCTTCCCCCACCTCGACCTGGGCGACAACATCACCTTCGGCCTGCGTGGCGAGGACAAGAGCGAACGCCGTCGCCGCGCCGAGGAACTGCTGGAGACAGTGGGCCTGACGGGCTACGCCGGGCGCTTCCCGCACGAGCTCTCCGGCGGCCAGCAGCAGCGCGTGGCCCTGGCCCGTGCGCTGGCCCCGGAGCCACGCATGATCCTCATGGACGAGCCCTTCTCCAACCTCGACGTAGAGCTGCGCGAGCGTCTCGGTGGCGAGGTGCGGGCGATCCTCAAGGCACGCGGGATCACCGCGCTGATGGTCACCCACGACCAGCACGAGGCCTTCGCCATTGGCGATCAAATTGGGGTAATGCGCGAGGGACGGCTGCTGCAGCGCGACACCGCCTTCAACCTCTACCATGAACCGGCCGAACGCTTCGTCGCCGAATTCATCGGCCAGGGGGCCTTTGTGAAGGGGACGCTGGAGGCCCCGGACACCATCGTCACCGTACTCGGCGTCATTCAGGGCAACCGCGCCTACGAATGGCCGAGGGGCAGCATGGTGGAGGTGTTGATCCGCCCCGACGACATCGTCGCCGATGCCGAGGGGCCGCTGATCGCAAAGGTGGTGGGCAAGGCCTTCAAGGGGGCCGAGACCCTCTACACCCTGGAGATGGGCGGCGGCGAGCGGCTGCTCTCGCTATTCCCCAGCCACCACGACCACGCCATCGGCGAGCAGGTACGGGTGCGCCTACAGGTGGACCATTTGGTGGCCTTTCCCGCCTAGCCGCTCACCCGCTGCGCCATCTCGTCCAGGCTGATGTGGCGCACGTCCTTGCCCTTGACCAGATAGATGACGTATTCGCAGATATTGCGGGCGTGGTCGCCGATGCGCTCCAGGGCGCGGGCGGCCCACATCACGTCGAGGATGCGGGTGATGGTGCGCGGGTCTTCCATCATGAAGGTGATGAGCTGGCGCATCAGCGACTCGTACTCCTTGTCCACCTTGAGGTCCTCGCGGGCGACGTTGACCGCCGCCTCGGCGTCCATGCGGGCGAAGGCATCAAGGGCGTCGTGCAGCATCTGCTGCACATGACGGCCCAGGTGCTGCAGCTCCACGTAGTGGCCCTTGGCGTGCTCGCCCTCGGCCAGGCGGGTGGCCATGCGCCCGACGCGTTCGGCCAGGTCACCGATGCGCTCCAGGTCGGTGATGGTCTTGATCACCGCCACCACCAGACGTAGGTCGCTGGCGGCGGGCTGACGACGGGCGAGGATGCGGCTGCACTCCTCGTCGATGGCCACCTCCATGGAGTTGACCTTGACGTCGTTGCTGATCACCTTCTCGCCCAGCTCGGCGTCGCTCTCCACCAGCGCCTGTACCGCCAGCTCCAGCTGCTGCTCGACCAGGCCGCCCATGTTGAGCACGCGGGTACGCACATCCTCCAGCTCTTCGTTGAACTGCTGCGAGATGTGGTGGCTGAGGTTCATTTTGTCCATGCTGTTTCTCCGTCGGGCCTTAGCCGTAGCGACCGGTGATGTAATCCTCGGTCTGCTTTTCGCTGGGGTTGGTGAACAGGGTGTCGGTGTCGCCGAACTCCACCAGATTACCCATATACATGAAGGCGGTGTAGTCGGAGACGCGCGCCGCCTGCTGCATGTTGTGGGTGACGATGACGATGGTGTAGCGATCCTTCAGCTCGTAGATGAGCTCCTCGATCTTGAGGGTGGAGATGGGGTCCAGGGCCGAGGCCGGTTCGTCCAGCAGCAGCACCTCGGGCTCGATGGCGATGGCGCGGGCGATCACCAGACGCTGCTGCTGACCACCGGAGAGGCCAAAGGCGGAGTCATGTAGACGATCCTTGACCTCGTCCCACAGGGCGGCACCCTTGAGCGCCCATTCGACCTTCTCGTCGATGATGCTGCGCTTGTTGATGCCCTGCAGGCGCAGGCCGTAGGCGACGTTCTCGTAGATGGACTTGGGAAAGGGGTTGGGCTTCTGGAACACCATGCCGACACGCCGACGCAGCTCGGCGACGTTCACCGAGGGGGCGTACATA
>JBFFSW010000129.1:0-5089 GCA_041572195.1 Thiohalomonadaceae bacterium
ACTACCAGTCCAGCGGTATCGGCGGAGCGGTGGTCGGTGTCGTCACCAAGCGCTTCCCGCTCTCGCCGGTGTGGAAGCTGGTGGAGGAGCTGAAACTGGACGAGGCGCTGGGCGATGGCATTGGCACTCGGGTGACAGTTCCCTACTATCCGCCGATCGATACCGTATACGGGGCGTCGTCCCTGTGGCTGGACGGCGCCAGTGCGGCGCAGATGGTCGATGCCCAGTCGCTGGCGCAGCTGGCGGTGCAGGAGCAGCTGCTCAACGCCGGTAGCGACCTGAGCGAGGCCGTGGCCCGCGAGTCGCTCAAGAGCGTGCTCGCCAACGAGACGAGCAAGAGCGCCGCCAACGGCAACGGCGGCGTCGCCACCCTGCTGAAGTTCGCGGGCAAGCTGGCGGTGGTCGCCAGCAGCGCCGCCGAGACCCGTAACTGGCTGACCCTGCCGCAGGCGATTCGCGTGCAGCGTCTGGCGCTCAGCCCCGGTGAGCACCGCCTGGCGCTACGAACTTCGGCCGGGCGGGGCGGTCTTTATCACCAGAGTGAAGAACAGCTTAATCTGGCCGCCGGCGAGATGCGGGTGGTCACGATTCAGAGTGTCTCGGCGCCCGCGGCGGCGCGGAAATAATGAAAAGGGGAGCGATGATGAAAAAATGGTGGATTGTGGCGATGGCCGCGCTGGTCCTGGGTGGCTGTGGCGGTGGCCTGTCGGTCAAACGTGTCGATACCGACACCGAGGTGGCGCTGACCGATCGCTGGAACGACGAGGATTCGCGTCTGGTCTCCGAGGCGATGATCGAGGATATGCTCACCTTCCCCTGGCTGCGTGATTTCAGTGACGAGCACCCTGACCGTCGCCCGGTGATCGTCATTCAGCGGGTGCGCAACAAGTCCCATGAGCATATCGCCACCGATACCTTCATCAACGACCTCAAGCGTGCGCTGATGCGCAGCGGCCGCGCCGACTTCATCGTCGGTGGCAAGGAGCGCAGCGACGTGCGTGAGGAGCTGCGTGGTCAGGACCTCTACGCCTCGGAGGAGAGTCGCAAGGAGATGGGCGAGGAGCTGGGCGCGGACTTCGCCCTCTCCGGCACCATTACCTCCATCGTCGACCAGTTCAAGGGCAGCAAGGTGATTTTCTACCAGGTGGACCTGAAGCTGATCGACCTGCAGAGCACCCGTGAGGTGTGGAGCGGACAGAAGAAGCTCAAGAAGGTGAGCGAACGCAGCCGCTTCGGGCTCTAGCCATGAGACTCGACAAACTGAGTCTGGTCATGGGTGTGCTGAGCGCGGTGCTGCTTGCCAGCGCCTGCGTCGGTGCCGACGTTCGTGAGGCCGCCGCGGCCGGAGCAGGGGAGCGCCCCGCTTGGCTGCTCAACCCGCCGAGCAAGGCGGGCCACATCTACGGCGCCGGTTCGGCGGAGATCTTCGCCGGCGAGGCGGAGGCGATGGAGCGTGCCCGTGACCAGGCGCGGCTGGCCATCGTCCGCCAGTTCGCGGAGGTGGAGGTCTCCGGCAGTATCGAAAGCCGTGAGAGCCTGAGCAACCGCGACGGCAGCGAGAGCTACCACAGCGAGGTAGAGAACCTGGCGCGCAGCCGGGTCAAGCCGGTCAAGCTCAAGCACGACAGCTTCGTCGAGCAGTTCCGCGACGGCCGCTGGGTTCACGTGCTCGGTGACCTGGACGTGGGACGCGAGAAGATGGATCTGCGCCGCCGTCGCGACGAGCTGGACGACGAGATCGCCAGGAGCGCTCGGTTCCTGGGCGAGGAGGCTCCCGCCAGGAATCCCGACATCCACGACATCCGCCGACTCACCCCCGCGCTGGTGAGCATGCACGAGCGTGCCGAGTTGCAGGCCCGTATCAACGCCCTGGCCCCCAGCCAGCGTGAACCCCTCAACAGCGACGAACAGCGCCACTTCAAGGAGCGGCTGATGGAGCTCATCGCCGCCCTGCGGGTCAGTATCACCCCAAGTAACGGGCGTGCCGACGCCTCCCTACGCAGCGGCCTGGGCAGCCGCCTGACCGAACGGGGCATGCGCCTGCAGGAGAGTGGCGGCGACCTGCGCGTCATCTACGACCTGGAGAGCAATGAGCGCGGTCGCGACGGGGTCTACTTCGTCACCACCCGCGGCCGGGTCAGCGTCGAGGACCAGCAGGGACGCGAGATCGCCGCCTTCCGTGCCTCGGCCAAGGGCAGCTCCAGCGATGCCGTGACCGCGCGCGAGCGCTCATTGGACAAGCTGGCCGACAAACTGGGGGAGCAACTGACCGCCACGCTTCTGCCCTGAGGCATCAAGCCGAGCCCTGTGTCATAATCGCCAATCGTGTTGCCCCTTGTCAGGGATGGCGACCGTTGTCGATACATGTAGATAGGGTGTCAGGGCATCATGATCAGCGCGGAACAACAGCGAGCGAACCGGCGCGGGCCTGTCCCGCGCCTGCTGCGCCACGCCGCGCTGCTGTTCCTGGCGTTACTGAGCGGCGCCCTGATCGTCGCCACCCTGCAGCCCAACCCCATACGATTGCAACTCGGCCAGCTGCTGCCGCTCGCTGCCTGTGCTCTGCTCGGCGGCATGCTCTGGCTGCTCTTCGAGCATCGAAGCCAGGGGAGGGCACTCAGCGGCAGCTGGCGCGATGGGGTCGAGTCCTACCGACCCCTGGTCGAGAACTTCCGTAACAACCTCTACTTCTACCTGCACGACCCGGACGGGCGCTTCATCTACGTCAGCCCCTCGGTGCGTGATGTGTTGGGCTACGAAGCGGAGGAATTCGACAGCCACTTCGACGCCTTCCTGACCTCCCACCCCGGCAACGAGCGCGCCGCGGAGTTCACCGCCATGAGTCTGCGCGGCGAGCGCCCCCCGCTCTATGAGCTGGAGGTGAGGCACAAGGGCGGCGAACTCCGCTGGCTGCAGATCGCCGAGGGGCCGTTATTCAGTGACGACGGCAAGGTGATCGGCATCGAGGGTCTGGCCCTGGATATCACTGAACGGGTGCGCATGGCCGAGCGGTTGCGCCTGAACGAAGCCCGCCTGCTGGAGGCGCAGCGGATCTCGCGCGTCGGCAGCTGGGAGTGGAACATGCACAGCGGCGATATCTACTGGTCGGAGGAGATCTACCGCCTGTTCGGCAAGGATGCCGATTTCACCCCCAACAGCGAGAGCTTCATCAACGCCGTGCATCCCGATGACCGCGAGCATGTGATGAAGGGTGTCGAGGTGGCGCTGATGGGTGGTCCCGGTGACGAGGAAGGGCGCTACTCCATGGAGTACCGGCTGCTGCTTGAGGATGGTGAGCTGCGCTACGTGATCGGCAAGGGGCGAGTCTTCCGCGATGCCGACGGTAACCCCTGGCGCATGGTTGGTACCGTCGAGGACATTAGCGAGCGGGTGCTCACCGGTAATCAGCTGCGCCGAAGTAATGACCTGATGGCGGCGGTGAGCGAGGCGCAGATCCGCTATATCCAGGGCAGTGGCCTGAGCGTTGCCTTCAGCGAACTGCTTCGCCAACTGATGGCGGTCAGCCACTGTTCGCACGGCCTGATTGGGTGCTACCTCGAGGGCGGCGGAGTGGAGTTGCTGGCCCTGGAAGGTGGTCGCGGTGAGCTGAACAGCGGCGAGGTTCTGGCGTGCTCCGGCACCGAGCTTGAGCGAGTGGCGGAGGAGGGGCGGCCGCGACTGCTCCGAGGCGATGAAGTGCGTGGGCTGGGCTACCCTGAAGCCCTGGCGTATCTCAGCGCCGATGCGGTCAATATGCTGTTGCCCTTCACCGGTGGCGAGCGCACCCTGGGCCTGGTGATCCTCGCCGGCGGTGAGGAGGCTGATTCCTGGCTCTTCGACTTCTCGGCGCCCATCCTCTCCACCTGCAGCAGCCTGCTGCTGGCCGATGCCAGTGAAAGGGCCAGTCGTCAAGCCCGCGACGAGGTCATGCGACTCAACGCCGAACTCGAACAGCGGGTGGCCGAGCGTACCGAGGAGTTGCAGCTGGCCAACAAGGAGCTGGAGTCCTTCTCCTACTCGGTCTCCCACGACCTGCGCGCGCCGTTGCGCGGCATCGACGGTTTCAGTCATCTGCTGTTGAACAGTCATGCCGATCAGCTGGACGAGACCGGTCGCGATTACCTGCTGCGGGTACGCAAGGCGAGCCAGCGCATGGGTGGGCTGATCGACGACCTCCTCAACCTCTCGCGGGTTATTCGCAGCCGTATCCGCCGGGTTCCGCTCGATCTCACTGTCCTCGTCAGCGAGGTGCTGGATGACCTGCGCGAGGCCGAACCCGAGCGCCGGGTTGAGGTCGATATCGAGCAGGGGGTAAAGGTGGACGCCGACCCAACCCTGCTACGCGCGGTGCTGGAGAACATGCTGGGCAACGCCTGGAAGTTTACCTCGCGCCGTGACCGGGCGGAGATCAGCTTCCATACCCGAAGAGGTGATCAGGGTGAGGTTATCTACTGTATCAAGGACAACGGCGCGGGCTTCGATATGAGTTACGCGGACAAACTCTTCGGTGCCTTCCAGCGCTTGCATTCGGCCGATGAGTTCGAGGGCAGCGGGATCGGCCTGGCGACGGTGCAGCGCATCATCCACCGCCACGGCGGCAGGGTGTGGGCTCAATCCGAGCCCGACAAGGGGGCGGAGTTCTGTTTTACCCTGGGTGTGGAGGCTCAGGAGTCTATGACAATCGATGGGGGAAATAATAATGCATGAAACCACCATCCTTCTGGTGGAGGACAATCCCGATGATGCGCTGCTGACGCAGACGGCGCTGAAGGAGAACAAGTTCCTCAATGACGTGATCTGGGCCAAGGACGGGGTCGAGGCCCTGGACTACCTGTTCAGCACTGGCATCTACGAGGGGCGCGAGGAAGGGATGCCGCAGCTGGTGCTGCTGGATTTGAAGCTACCGCGCCTGGACGGCCTGGATGTGCTCAAGCGCATCCGCGAGGACGAGCGCACCCGGCTGCTGCCGGTGGTGGTGCTCACCACCTCGCGCGAGCAGCGCGACATCATCGAGAGCTATAACCTCGGCGCCAGCAGCTATGTACGTAAGCCGGTCGATTTTGGAGAGTTCGTCGATGCCGCGCGTCAG
>JBFFSW010000130.1:0-5088 GCA_041572195.1 Thiohalomonadaceae bacterium
AGCCGCCGCCGCGACTACCCGCCGGAGACAGCGGTAACGCTGGCGCTGGCCGAGCAGAGTGAGGTGTATCGGGACATGCGTGGGATCACCCGCGCCCTGCGCATCGTCAGCGTCGAGGAGACGGCCGCGGGCACCACCCTGCTGGCCGAGGACGCGGCGGTGCGCAACTTCGGCGGCCGTTTCGGTCGCACCCGGCTGCGTTTCGATGCCAATGGGAAACTGATTGATGAAATGGCTGACATTTAAGATCCAGCGGCAGGAGCCCGGCTTTCGCTTCAACCTCATCGACCTGGGGCTGTTGCTGCTGCTCGGCGCCCTGTCGCTGTGGCTGAGGGGGGCGATGCCCGAGAGCAGCCTGTTCGCCGTGCCGCTCTACATCGGCCTCAGCTTCTTCCTCTTCTGCAACGTCTTTCGCATCGGCAACCGGCTGGAGCGGATTTGGTACATCCCCTTCGCCATCGCCGCCGCCGCCTGCATCCACCTCGACAACGAGCGGATGCTGTGGATACTCTCGCTGTTCCTGTTCGAGCCGCTGAAGTGGGGGCTGATCTTCCACCGCTACCGGCGCGATGATTACCACGGCGCCTTCGCCGATTGTGGGCGGGGAGGAAAGGGCGATGAGTGAGCATGATCCCTGGCGCGACAAGCTGGACGACGAGCAGTACGCTATCTGCCGTTGCGGCGGCACCGAGCGTGCCTTCACCGGAAAGTACTGGAACCACAAGGGGGACGGGCTTTATCTGTGCGCCTGTTGCGGCGAGCCGCTGTTCGACTCGGCGCACAAGTACGACTCCGGCAGCGGCTGGCCCAGCTTCTGGCAGGCACTCCGGGCGGAGGCGATCGAGGAGCGGCGCGACAGCTCCCACGGTATGATTCGCACCGAGGTGCGCTGCGCCGGCTGCGGCTCCCACCTGGGCCATCTTTTTCCCGACGGCCCGCCGCCCAGCGGGCTGCGCTACTGCATCAACTCCGCGTCGCTGGAATTCCGTGATCGCGATTAGTCGTGTCGCGCCCGCAGCTCGATGGGCATCCCCGCCAGGCGCCGCTGCAGACGCATCCGCCGACGGATGGGCCACCAGTCGTAAAGCAGGATCTGGATCGGCTGCCACATCGCCACCCAGCCGGAGATGAGCAGCCCCTCATCCAGCACCGAGAGCCAACCCGTATGCGGCCCATCGCCGAGGGCGCTGCGGGCGCTGAGACAGCCGATAAGAAAGGCCAGGCCGATCACCAGGCTGATGCGCCCGTCACGCAGCTTGCGCCGCAGTTGGCGCGAGGCCACCTCCGCACGGTAGTCGAAGTAGTGGTGCACCGCATCCACCAAATGGCTACCGCTATCGGCCTCGATGAAGCTCTCGGGGAGGTGGATCAGCAGTTTCAGGCGGGCGTTGCGATGCAACTCCTCGGCCGACTCGATCAGGTACTCCTCGGCCTCCGGGTCGAGGTCGCGCTCGCGGAAGGGGGCCGGGTCCAGGGTGCTGAAGAGGCGGCGCGGCTCATCCAGACGCATCTCGATCAGCCCGTAGCCCTTATCCTTATCCCTCATCGCCCCTCCCGAGTGTGAACCCGGCGACGGTTTTTCCGCCGCGCCTGTTCCATTCTAGAATGTGCAGAACAGATAGGTAAATGGACCGAACCATGCAGCAAGAGCTCAACCAACTGATCGCCCGTTGCGGCGAATTCATCCTCGGCAAGGAGACCCAGGTGCGCCTGGCCCTGGCCTGCCTGCTGGCCCGCGGCCACCTGCTGCTGGAGGACCTCCCCGGCGTCGGCAAGACCACCCTGGCGCACGTGCTGGCGCGAGCGCTGGGGCTGCAGTTCAAGCGCATCCAGTTCACCTCCGACCTGCTGCCGGCGGACATCCTCGGGGTCTCCATCTATGAGCGCGACAGCGGCGAGTTCCGCTTCCACCCCGGCCCGGTGTTCGCCCAGCTGGTGCTGGCCGATGAGGTCAACCGCGCCACCCCCAAGACCCAGAGCGCCCTGCTGGAGGCGATGGAGGAGCGCCAGGTGACGGTGGAGGGGGAGACCCGGCCACTGCCCGAGCCCTTCTTCGTCATCGCCACCCAGAACCCCGCCTACCAGATCGGTACCTTCCCGCTGCCGGAGTCGCAGCTGGACCGCTTCCTGATGGTGATCTCCCTGGGCTACCCCGACCGCGACGCCGAGCTGGCGATGCTCGCCGGGCGCGAGCGTCGCGACATGCTCCAGGAGCTGGAGCCGGTGCTCAGCCCCGAGCAGCTGCTGGAGGCGCAGCGCCGGGTGCGCGATATCCATGTCTCCGAGCCGCTGGTGCGCTACGTGCAGGCGCTGCTGGACTACAGCCGCCAGAGCCCGGAGTTTCTCACCGGCCTCTCGCCGCGCGCTGGTCTGGCGCTGCTGGGGGCGGCCCGTGCCTGGGCCCTGCTGGATGGACGCGAACACGTGCTACCGGAGGATGTGCAGGCGGTGCTGCCGCACGTGGCCGGCCACCGCCTGCCGCGTCGTGACGAGGGGGCCGCCCTCTCGCCGCGGGCGCTGCGCGAGATCTTCTCCGCGGTCGCCATTCCGTAAGCCCTACCCATGGCCCTGCCGCTGCCACGCCCCCTCTCCGGCGAATTCTGGCGCCGCCTGCTGCGCCGCGACGCGCCGGAGTCGGGCCCGGTGCTGCTGCACCGCAAGCGTATCTACGTGCTGCCCAGCGCCAACGGCCTGAAGCTGGGGGTGTTGTTGATCGCCATGCTCATCGGCGCCATCAACTACAACAACAGCCTGGGCTATCTGCTGGTCTTCCTGCTCGCCACCCTCGCCCTGCTCAGCGCCGTACACGCCTTTATCAATCTCAACGGTCTGCGCCTGCGCGGCGGCCACCCCACGGGGGTGTTCGCCGGTGAGCCGCTGCATTTTCCGCTCAGCGTGGAGAACCCGGGGCCACGCGCGCGCAGCGCCGTGGTGCTACGCCAGGGTGATGAGCCGGTGAACCTCGACCTGGAGCCGGGCCAGGGGCGCTGGATTGAGCTTGAGCGTGTGAGCGAGCGACGCGGGCGGCTGGCGCTGGGGCGGATCACCATCGAGACCCTCTACCCCCTGGGGCTGTTCCGCGCCTGGGGCTATCTCAACCTCGATATTCAGGGGCTGGTCTACCCTCGCCCCGCCGATGAGCGCGGCCTGCCGCCGCAACTCTTCAGCGACGAAAGCGGCGGTGGCGAGCTGGGCCGCGGCAGCGACGATTTCCTCGGCCTGCGCCCCTATCACCCCGGCGATTCACCGCGTCATATCCACTGGAAGGCCCTGGCCCGCGAACAGGGGGTGTTGAGCAAGCAGTTCGGCGGCGAGCAGTCGCGCCGCCTGAACCTGGAGTGGGATCTGCTGCCGGGGCTGGATACCGAGGCACGCCTCTCGCGTCTCTGCCGTTGGGTGCTGGAGGCGGACGAGGCGGGACTCAGCTACGGCCTGCGCCTGCCCAATCTGAGCATTCCACCGGCCCACGGCGATCGCCACCGCGAGCGCTGCCTGGAGGCGCTGGCGCTCTACGGAGAAGCGCCATGAACCGCGCCTCGCGGCTGATGCTGCTCTTCGCCCTGGCCCCCATCCTCGCCCCCCACCTCTGGCGCATGCCCGTCTGGCTGGGGCTCGTCGGCCTACTGCTGTTCGCCTGGCGCGCGGCCATCGACTGGCGCGGCCTGCCGCTGCCCGGCAAGTGGCTGCGCACCGCACTGACCCTGCTCGCCTTCGGCGCCGTGCTCATCACCTATAAAAGCATCGCCGGGCGCGACCCGGGGGCGGCCCTGCTGACCCTGATGCTCTGCCTCAAGCTGCTGGAGATGCGCAGCCTGCGCGACGCCTCGCTGGTGATCTACATCGGCTACTTCCTGGTCGCCGTCGGCCTGCTCTTCAGCCAGTCCATTGCCACCGGCATGGCCCTGTTCCTGGTCATCTTCCTGCTCACCGCCGCGCTGATGGCGCTGCACCAGCCCGACACCGAACTGCGTGACTACCGCCGTCACCTGCGTCTCAGCGGCGGCCTGCTGTTGCAGTCCCTGCCCATCATGCTGGTGCTGTTCCTGCTCTTTCCGCGCATCCCCGGCCCGCTGTGGGGGATGCCCAACGAGGGGCTGAGCGGTCTGACCGGCATCAGCGACACCCTCTTCATGGGCGGTATCACTGAGCTGGCCGACTCGGAGGCGATCGCCTTTCGCGCCCAGTTCGACGGTGAGCCGCCGCCGCCGGGCAAACTCTACTGGCGCGGTCCGGTGCTCTGGCACACCGACGGTCAGTTGTGGAAGCCGCTGGATGCGACGCAGCTGCGAGACCTGCGACCACTGGCCCCCTACGAGGTCGAGGGCAAGGCCGTCGGCTACACCATCACCCTTGAGCCCCACGGGCGTCGCTGGCTCTTCGCCCTCGACCTGCCCGCCCGTCCGCGCGAGTCGATCAGCGTCGGCCATCGCGCCACCCCCGACTACCAGTTGCACTCGGAACGCTTCGTCAACGAGCGCATTCGATACCGCATGCGCTCCTACACCGATTACGACACCGGCCTCATCAGCCTCTGGGAGGCGCGCCTCGGCACCCAGTTGCCGCCTAACGCCAACCCACGCACTCGCGCCCTGGTCAAGCAGTGGCATGGGTTAAGCGATACTCAGGTGGTTTCCCGTGCCCTGGCGATGTTCCGTGAGCAACCCTTCTACTACACCCGCACCCCGCCCGCGCTGGAGCACAATCCGGTCGATGAGTTCCTGTTCGAGAGCCGCCAGGGTTTTTGCGAGCACTACGCCGCGGCCTTCGTCACCCTGATGCGAGCCGCCGGTGTCCCCGCGCGCATCGTCACCGGCTACCAGGGGGGGAGCCTCAACGAGGTGGACGGTTTCCTGCTCGTGCGCCAATCCGACGCCCACGCCTGGGCCGAGGTGTGGCTGGATGAGAGCGGCTGGACCCGCATCGACCCCACCGCGGCGATCCCCCCCGAACGGGTGCTCTACACCCCGGACCAGAATCGCTTCGACAGCGTCATCGATCGGGAGATGATCGCCGGGCAGTGGCTGGCCGAGACCTTGCTGGGGCTGCGCCAGAACTGGGACG
This sequence comes from Thiohalomonadaceae bacterium, assembly GCA_041572195.1. Taxonomy (GTDB): domain Bacteria; phylum Pseudomonadota; class Gammaproteobacteria; order Thiohalomonadales; family Thiohalomonadaceae; genus JBFFSW01. The sequence goes on from JBFFSW010000130.1 coordinate 5,062, forward strand.
CGATTAACAACGCCTGGCACCAGTGGG
>JBFFSW010000131.1:0-5070 GCA_041572195.1 Thiohalomonadaceae bacterium
CCGCCTTTCGCGAGCTGGGCACGCTCCTACGGGGAGTGTTTATTGTCCGGCGTGGCGAAGCCAAACCACTGCCCGTAACCGGACGACCAGGCGACCAGGTAGAAGGCGAAGCGGCTGTAGGTGGACCAGGTGGAGACGATCTCGCCGCGACGCAGGCGCACCGACCAGTAGTACTCCCGCCCCGGCGTCAGCGGCTCGTTCAGTTGCAGAGAAGGCTCTCGGATATCCTCCACGTAGAGCGCCACCCGCCCGGCCAGGCGCTGGGTGTCCAGGCCGCTACGGCTGTAGCGCACCACTTCGTGGATCAGCAGGTCATAGCTCACCTCGGGATCGCTGGAGGGCTTCCACTCGAAGCGTGGGGTGAGGCTCTCCACCCGCTTGAAGTCGCCCGCCTCCATCTCCGGTTGCAGTGGCTCGATGCCGCTGAACTTTTTCGTGCATTCGATCCCCCAGCCCTTGGCACAGATGTACTTGCGACCCTTGTAGCTGCCGATCGCCCCTTCCATCTTCAGCTCCGCCTTCAGCGGCGCCTCGGCGATATCAGGGTAGCGCTCACGGAAGTCTGCCGCCGCGAACTCGTACTCGTCCCTGACGCCGAAGAGGTAGCGCCCCTTCTCCATCAGCAGCAGCAATTTCCCCAGGTAGACTCCACGAGCCCCCTCCGGCACCTGGAAGCGGCTCCACAGCCGTCCCGAGCGGACATTGGCCCCCATGGCGAGTTCATAGCCGACGATGGTGTACTCACCCGGCGCCAGGCTCCAGTTGAAATCGCCCGCCTTGCCCAGCTTGTGGATCATCGCTGTGTCACTGCCGGGCGCCAGCAACAGCAGACGGAACTCCTCGGTGCCGCTCCACTTCATCTCCCAGGTTTTCTTCTCACCATCCTCGGTGACCTCCACCGAGCCGAAGACGATGGCCTGTCCCGTGACTGGCGTCTCCACCTCCTTCACCGTCTGGGTCGGGACGCAGGCACTGAGCAGCAGGGCGAGGAGGGGGATGAGCAGGCGGGGCATGGTGGGCTCCTTCAATGGGGTCTCCTCACAGTATAGGATGTGCTTGGCTTCTTACGGCACCTCTGGGGCTTCAATCCCCATAAACCGCCCCCCGACTCTTCCCCCGCCTTTTCGCCTGATACATCGCCGCGTCGGCGTTGTCGATGAGGGTTTCGGCGCTGTTGCCGTGTTCGGGGTAGAGGGCGATGCCGATGCTGGCGCTGACGCGGCGTTCGAGGCCGTCGAGGTGGTAGGGGTGGCTGATTTCGTCGATCAGCTTTTCGGCGACCAGCAGGGCGGCGCCGTAGGCGTCGGGTTCTTCGATGTAGCCGATGACGACGGTGAATTCATCGCCGCCGAAGCGGCCGACGGTGTCGGCCTCGCGCAGGCTTTCGCGCAACCGCTGGGCGACCTGTTTGAGCAGTTCGTCGCCGCTGGCGTGGCCGAGTTCGTCGTTAATCGCCTTGAAGCCGTCGAGGTCGATGAACATCACCGCCAGGCGGCGCTTGTCGCGGCGTGACTGGCGCATGGCCTGGCGCAGGCGGTCCTCGAAGAGGACGCGGTTGGGCAGGCCGGTGAGCAGGTCGTAGTGGGCGAGTTTGTAAAGTCGCTCCTCGTTCTCCTTCTCGGCGGTGATGTCGGAGAAGATGCCGATGTAGTTGCTTGTCTCGCCGTGTTCGTCGCGCACGGCGACGATGGAGAGGTGTTCGAGGTAGATGCTACCGTCCTTGCGCTGGTTCCAGATGCTGCCCTGCCACTGGCCCTCGTCGATGAGGGTCTTCCACATCGCCTGATAGAAGGCGTCGTCCTGGCGGCCGGAGTAGAGGAGGTGCGGGGTCTGGCCCAGGGCCTCATCGGCGCGATAGCCGGTGACCTGGGTGAAGGCGTGGTTGACGTTGAGGATGGTGGCGTCGGGGGCGGTGATGATCACCCCCTCGGTGGCGTTCTCGAACACCTTGCCCATCAGCCGCGAGGCCAGCCCCAGGTCCCCCTTGAGGCGGTCACTGAGCTTGATGAGGCGGGCGCGCAGCTGTTCGGTCAGGCGCGAGAGGCGGTCGTAGTCATCGGTGGGGATGGGGGCCTTGTCGGCGGCCTGCAGCAGCAGTTCGCGGGCGGCCAGGTGCATGTCGCGGTGCACCGGGCCGATGGACTGGAACTCCTCCATCCGCAGCAGCTCCTCCTCGCCGACCCGGTCATACCAGCGGCCGAACTGGCAGAGGGTGTGGGGGGCCTCGCCGAGGTCGTCGGGATTGGCCTCGCAGCCGCACACCAGCGCGCGGTTGACGCGGGCCAACCAGCGGGCGTGGTTCTCGCCAGCCTGCTCCAGCTCGTTGAGATACTGCTGGTAGGTGCCGCTGCCGAGTTTGTCGAGGAGTTCTCTATCCATCGGTCATGTATCCATACCTTGACCCGCCCAGCATACACCAGGGGAGACGATCACTCGAACGGCCCGACGATGAAGTCCTCTAGCTCCGCCCCCTCGGGCAGCTCGGACTCCAGCACGGCGAAGGCGCCCACCGCCATGCCCGCCTCGCGCACACTGTCGGCATCGCCGCTGATCAGCGGGTGCCACTCGGGCAGCGGCTTGCCCTCGGCGCGCAGGCGGTAGGCGCAGCTGGAGGGCATCCAGCGCAGGGCGGCGGCGTTCTCGGGGGTGACCTGAATGCACTCCGGCTCCAGCACCGTGCGCCGCTCGTAGACGCTGCAACCGCAGGTGTCGCGCTCGAGGTAGCGGCAGGCGATGTTGGTGAGGTAGAGCTCGCCGCTCTCCTCGTCCTCCAGCTTGTTGAGGCAGCAGCGGGCGCAGCCATCGCACAGCGCCTCCCACTGCTGGCGATCCAGTTCGGCCAGGGGGCGCTCCCAGAAGGGGGTCTCCATCAGCCGCGGATCGCGTGGTCCATGGCCTGCTCGGCCTGGACCCATTCGTCCTGGGCGCTGCCGCCCTGGGCCATCAGTTCCATCAGCCCGTAGGCCAGCTGACGGGTGTCCGGGTTCATCTCCTTGAGCTTGGTGAGCAGGTAGGAGTGCCCCCCCTGGGGGATGCTCAGGGTCTTGACCAGGGCGTAGAGCAGCAGCGACTGGCCCGAGCGGGCGTCGGCCTGGATGCGGGCCAGGGTTTGGTTCAGTGGGGTGAAGTCCATGGGGGTGATCCGGGTTGGCTAAGCGGGAGTCGGCCCATTTTAGCGTAGAATAGCGCCCCATGTTTTCCGCCCTGCTCCTCCTCGCCGCCGTGACCCTGGACGCCCTGCTGGGTGAGCCGCGCCGTTACCACCCGCTGGTGGGCTTCGGCCGTCTGGCCCATGGGCTGGAGCGGGCGCTGTACGGCGGTGAGGGGGCGGATCGGGCGCTGCGCGGTGGTCTTGCGCTGGTGCTGGCGGTGCTGCCCTTGGTGCTGGCGGCGCTGCTGCTGCGGATCATGACCATCGGCTGGCTGGTGGACCTGATTCTGCTCACCCTGGCCCTGGGCGGGGCCAGTCTCTATAAGCATGGCGTGGCGGTAGCCGAGGCGCTGGCCGAGGGTGACCTGGACTCGGCGCGCGAGCGGGTGGGCTGGATCGTCAGCCGCGACACCCGCGAACTGGACGAGGAGGGGGTGGCCCGCGCCGCCTGCGAGTCGGTGCTGGAGAACGGCAACGATGCCATCTTCGGCGCCATCTTCTGGTTCCTGCTGCTGGGCGGCCCCGGGGTGATGATCTACCGCCTCTCCAACACCCTGGACGCCATGTGGGGCTACCGCAACGAGCGCTACCGTGACTTCGGCTGGGCCGCCGCCCGCTGGGACGACCTGCTCAACTGGGCCCCGGCGCGACTCACCGCCCTGAGCTACGCCCTGATGGGCAAGACGGCCACCGCCCTGCGTTGCTGGCGTACCCAGGCCGGGCAACACGCCAGCCCCAACGCCGGGGCGGTGATGGCCGCCGGGGCCGGGGCGCTGGGGCTTCAACTCGGCGGCGGTGCCGTCTATCACGGCGAGTGGGAGGAGCGCCCGGTGTTCGGCGAGGGGCGCGCGCCGAACGGCGACGACATCATTCGTTGCCTGCGCCTGGTGCGGGTGGTGGTGCTGCTGTGGATTGCCGCGGCGCTGGTGTGGGGGCTGTTCGGTTTTGGATGGTTCGCCATGTGGCCCTATGGGAGTTTCCCGCTTGGCTGACGAGTTGCACCACGGCGGCCGCCTGCGTGAGGCGGCGAAGGCTTACGGTATCCCCCTGGATCAGTGGCTGGATCTCTCCACCGGCATCAACCCCTACCCCTGGCCGGTGCCTCCCATCGATATCGGCCACTGGCATCGCCTGCCCGAGGAGGGGGATGGCCTGGAGACGGCGGCCGAGGCCTACTACGGCACGCGGCATCTTCTCCCCCTGGCCGGTTCGCAGGCGGCCATTCAGCTGCTGCCCCGACTGCGGCCACCCTGCCGGGTCGGCATGCTCCAACCCAGCTACGCCGAGCACGCCCACCGCTGGGCCATGGCCGGGCACGAGGTGGTGGTGCTGGGGGATGCGATCGATTCGCTGGATGTGCTGCTGTTGGTCAATCCCAACAACCCCGACGGCCGTATTTTTTCCCGCGAACAGCTGCTGGCCTGGCGCGAACAACTGGCCGCCCGTGGTGGCTGGCTGATCGTCGACGAGGCCTTCATCGACGCCACCCCCGAGCACTCCATCATCGATGCGGTGGGCGAACCCGGCCTCATCGTCCTGCGCTCCCTGGGCAAGTTCTTCGGCCTGGCCGGGGCGCGGGTCGGCTTTTGTGCCGCCTGGCCTGAGTTGCTGGAGCGGATGCGGCTGATGCTGGGGCCGTGGAGCCTTTCAGGCCCGGCGCGGGAGGTGGCTAGGTTGGCGTTGTTGGATCGGGAGTGGCAGCAACAAACGCGCGAACGTCTGAGGGGCGAGAGTGAGCGGCTGCAAGGCTTACTCAAGCCGGATGGCGGCACCATGCTGTTCCAGTATTTCCGTCACCCCGATGCGAAGAAAATCGCCGAACGATTCGCAGAGCAGGGGATTCTTGTGCGTGTTTTTGACGAGCCGCAGGCCTTGAGGTTTGGCTTGCCGGGCGATGAGTGGGGTCGTTTGGAGGAGGC
>JBFFSW010000132.1:0-5062 GCA_041572195.1 Thiohalomonadaceae bacterium
GCCCTCGCAGATGCGCAGCGTCTACGGCGACCATCAACGCTTCTTCGACACCTACTTCAGCCAGTACCCCGGCTACTACTTCAGTGGCGACGGCGCCCGTCGCGACAAGGACGGCTACTACTGGATCACCGGGCGCATGGACGATGTGCTCAACGTCTCCGGCCACCGCATGGGCACCGCCGAGGTGGAGTCCGCCCTGGTGCTGCACGAGGCGGTGGCCGAGGCCGCCGTGGTCGGTTTCCCGCACGAGATCAAGGGCCAGGGTATCTACTGCTACGTCACCCTGGTGAAGGGTGTCGAGCCCACGGATGAGCTGAAGAAGGCGCTGGTGCAGCAGGTGCGCTCGGAGATCGGTCCCATCGCCTCGCCGGATGTCATCCAGTGGGCGCCGGGGCTGCCCAAGACCCGCTCCGGCAAGATCATGCGCCGCATCCTGCGCAAGATCGCCGAGAACGAACTGGAGAATCTGGGCGACACCTCCACCCTGGCCGACCCCTCGGTGGTGGACGACTTGATCGAAAACCGCGCGGTTAAGTAAGCCGCCGACGATGCCACCCCGCGAAGAGGGACTAAACTCCCCCGTCTACCTGCTCACCGGCTGGTTGGGTCGACTGCTGTTGCGGATCGTCTACTACCAGGTGGAGCTCACCCTGTTCGTCGGTCACGCGCTACGCGACTGGCGCCGCCACAGCAGCCTGCTCAACCGCGCCACCTACCGCTCGCTGGTCAGCCAGCTCATCTTCACCGGCATCGACGCCCTGCCCACCATCACCCTGCTGTCGCTGGCGGTGGGACTGAGCATCACCGCGCAGCTGATCCTGATGGTGCAGGTGTTCGGCTCCACCGCCGACGTGGTCAAGCTGCTGAGCAATCTGGTGGCGCTGGAGTTGGGCAGCCTGCTCACCGCCATCGTCCTCATCGGTCGCTCCGGCTCGGCCATCGCCGTGGACCTGGGCAACATGAAGCTGCGCGGCGAGGTCGAGGCGCTGGAGCTTCTGGGCATCAACGTCAACCACTTCTTCGTCACCCCGCGGTTGCTTGGCGCTACCATCGCCCAGCTGGTGCTGGCGGTCTACTTCTCGGTACTCTCGGTGGTCTCGGGGGTGATCTTCTCGGCGATGCTGGTCAGCGGCGGCTACCTCAAATACCTCACCGAGATCCCGCTCGCCTTCGATCCCGTGCTGCTGTTCATCTTCGTCGGCAAGAACCTCGCCTTCGGCATGCTTATCGGCGCGGTCGCCTGCTACCACGGCCTGCAGGTGAGCCGCTCGGTCACCGAGGTGCCGCAACAGACGCAGAAGGCCATCGTCAACGCCCTCTCACTGGTCTTCATCATCGACGGCCTGCTGGCGCTGGGGATGCGGGTATGATGATCGAGGCCCGCGCCGCCCGCCCCCGCAACCACGAGGGCGCCGCCGCCCTCGACTGGTCCTTCGACGGTGGCGCCTGCGTGCTCATCGGCCCTGATCGCTCACTCTGCCGCGACTACCTGCGCATGCTCGGCGGCGTCGAACCGCCCGCCGAGGGACGCCTGCAACTGCTCGGTCACGACATGCGCGACCTGCCCATCGAGCAGTGGCGCGAGCTGCGCACCGAGGTCGGTTTCGTCACCCACGGCGCGCCGCTGCTCTCGGTGCTCAACGCCCTGGACAACGTGATGCTGCCGCTGCTCTACCATCAGCGCATCCATCGCGAGCAGGCCCGCGTTCAGGCGTTGGCACTGCTGCGCGAACTGGGCTTCGAGGACGAGGGCAGCCGCCTCCCCGCCTACTACAGCGAGCTACAGCGGCTGCAACTGGCCATCGCCCGCTCACTGGTGCTGGAGCCGCGGCTGCTGATGCTGGAGTCGCTGCCCATCGACCCCGAGTGCCCCGAGCGCGAGCCGATGCTGGCCTTCCTGCGTCAATGGAAGGCCGATGCCGGGCTACTGCTGGTGACCGGCAATCTCTATTTCACTAAACACCTGGCCGACGCTATCCTGTTCGTCGACGGTGATAGCATCACCGCCTTCGACAGCTGGCAGCGCTTTATCGACAGTGATGTCGAAGCCGTGCGGGGTTATCTCAACCGGCGCCGGGAACAGATGCAGATATTCTGACAATGGACGAACAACGCAAACGGGTACATTACATCCACCGCATCAGCTACTCCTTCCAGGAGCGGCTGGTCGGCGCCTTCGTGCTCGCCGCGCTGGTCTTCATCTTCGGGCTGATCTTCGTCAACAGCCGCACCGCCCACCTGTTCGAGGAGCGCATCCACTACCATGCCTTCCTCTCCAACGCCGAGGGGATCTCCTCCGAGACCCTGGTGAAGATCTCCGGCATCGAGGTGGGCCGGGTCGCCGACATGGACATCGCCGCCGACCACCGCATCCATCTCGACCTCATCGTCTACGAACGCTACCACGACCTGGTGCGCGGCGACTCCCGCGCGGCGGTGGGCAAGCTCTCGGTGCTGGGGCGCACCGCCATCGAGATCACCGCAGGCAGCCCGGAGCAGCCCATCCTCCCGGCCGGTTCGGTGCTGGAGGTGGAGGAGCCGATGTCGATGGAGGAGTTGATGGCCCGCCTCACCCCGGTGGTGGTGGCGGTGGAGTCCAGCGTCCAGCGTATCGCCGAGTTGCTGGAGGTGATCGAACCGGAGTCCATCGACCGCGGCATTGACGACCTGGTCGCCACCAGCGCCAACCTCAGGACCATCACCGGGCGCATCGCCGAGGGCGAGGGGGCGCTGGGGCTGGCCATCAGCGATGATCGCTTCCGCGACGACCTGCAACGCAGCATGGCCGGTATGGGCGACATGCTGGAACAGACCGTCGCCCGCCTGGAGCAGCTGCAACCGGTGCTGGCCAACGCCGAGCCCATCAGCGACGGCCTGCGCGACGGCAGCAAGGAGATGCCGCTGCTGCTGGCCGAGGGGCGCGAACTGCTGGGACGCCTCAACCTGATGACCGACGAAGTGACCCTGGAGATGCGTGAGTTCCCCGAGCTGGTGCAGCGGATGAAGGTGTTGATGGAGCGCACCGACCGACTGCTTGATGGCCTCAGCCAGACCTGGCCCTTCGGCTCCGCCGAGGAGCAGCAGCGCCGCCGCCTGCTGGAGCCGCGCCAATGAGATGGTTTGCCCTCCTCCCGCTGCTCTGGCTCGCCGCCTGTTCCTCCCTGCCCGACTCACGGCCCAGCGCGGTGCGTGAGGCGGAGCAACAGCTGTTCCAGGGCGTGGACTCGTTCGAGGAGAACGACTTCCACCGCGCCGGAGAGTACTTCGCCCGCGCCCTCGACGCCTACCGCTCCATCGACGACAGCGAGGGACAGCTCATCGCCCACCTCAACCTGCTGGAGACCGCCCTGGTCACCCGCCGCCTGGAGTTCGCCGGTCGCCAGCTGGAGGCGGCCCAGGCCGTGCACCGGCGTGGCGAGACCGGCCCCCACTACCAGGGGCGCATCGAGCTGCTGCGGGCACGCCTTGCCTATCTGCGCGGTGAAAACGGCGCGGTTATCGAACAGCTGGAAAAACTGCTGCCCAGCTTCGATGAAAACCACAAGCCAAAGGCACGGGTTAACGCCGTGCACCTCGGCGCGGTCACCCTGCGCACCCAACTGGCCTTTGACGGCGATGAACTGACGCCGATGTGGCTGGCGCGCATGCAGGCCTGCACCGACAGGGGCGAGCCCCTGCAAAACGCCCGCCTGCTGCGCTTCGAGGCCCGACTGGCCGAGCCCGCCGAGGGTGAGAAAAAGCTACGCGCGGCCCTGGCCGTGTACCGCGAACTGGCCCACCGCCCCGAACTGAGCGAGACGCTGAGGGAGCTGGCGGAGTTGATGAAGAGTCAGGGCCGGGATGAGGAGGCGCGGGCGCTCAGCGAACGCGCCGACCTGGTCGAGGCGCACTTCCGCCTGCCGGTTCAGCCGAAGTAATCCGGCTCGTTACCCGGTTTCCACTTAACGTTACAGCCCAGGCTGGGGATCTGGTCGGCGTCGATGGGCTTGCCCTTGATCAGGGCGTCGCAGGCGGCGCGCAGGTCGGCGCCGGTGACCGGCTCATCGTTGCGCGGGCGGGAGTCGTCGAACTGGCCGCGGTAGACCAGTTTGTGCTCGGCATCGAAGAGGTAGAGGTCGGGGGTGCAGGCGGCCTGATAGGCCTTGGCCACCGCCTGACTCTCGTCGTAAAGGTAGGGGAAGGTGAAGTTCCAGGCCTCGGCGGCGTCGCCCATCTTCTCCGGGGCGTCGTCCGGGTAGTTGCTGGCGTCGTTGCTGTTGATGGCCACCACCGCGATCCCCTTGGCGCGATACTCGCGCGCGAACTCGCCGAACTCCTCGCCGATGTGCTTGACGTAGGGACAGTGGTTGCAGATGAAGGCCACCACCAGGGGTTTTCCCTTGAAGTCGCCAAGTGAGACGCTGCCGCCGTTGATGGGGTCGGACAGGGTAAATTCAGGGGCCTGAGTGCCCAATTCCAGCATGGTAGAGGGGGTACGTGCCATGATGAACTCCCGAGAGTGCTTATTTATTCGTCGTCAAAGGTAATTTGGTTAAAATCCGTAGCCACCGGGTGGCGACCATCCGCCTCGGTCTCGCCGGGGCGGGCCAGCTGACAGGTCTTCAGGCCCGCCTCGCGCGCCGCCTCCAGCTCCTCGACGATGTCGGAGAGGAACAGCACCTCCCCCGCCTCCTCGCCCATCTCGGCGACGATGCGGCGATAGGCCTCGGCCTCGCGCTTGTTGCCGATGTGGGTGTCGAAGTAGCCGTCGAAGAGCGGCGTGAGGTCGCCGTACTCGGTGTGGCCGAAGAGCAGCTTCTGCGCGTAGACCGAACCGGAGGAGAAGATGCAGAGCTTCAGCCCGTCCTCGTGCCAGGCCTTGAGCCGCTGGTAGGCGTCGGCATAGACGTGGCCGTGGAAGTCGCCGTTGCCATAGCCCGCCTCCCAGATCAGTCCCTGCAGGGATTTGAGCGGGGTCACCTTGCGGTCCTGGTCGATCCAGCCGCGCATCACCGCCGCCAGCTCGTCTAAATCGCCGACGCCGCCCGCCTCAGCCGCGGCCTCCTCCAGCAGCGCCTTCACC
>JBFFSW010000133.1:0-5003 GCA_041572195.1 Thiohalomonadaceae bacterium
AACGGCAGCAACGGCCTCGGTTGCATCACCCCGCTGGATGAATTGAAACAACCTGTTAAGGTGCGACCCGTTCCGGGGATGCCGGTGATCCGCGACTTGGTGGTCGACATGCAGCAGTTTTACCACCACTACCGCGAGGTCAAACCCTATCTCATACGCCATGAGCCGGAGCCGGAGGTGGAGCTGTTACAGAGCCCGGCGGAGCGTGCGCGCCTCGATGGCCTGTATGAGTGCATCCTCTGCGGCTGCTGCACCACCAGTTGTCCGTCCTTTTGGTGGAACCCGGATAAATTCCGCGGACCGGCGGCCCTGTTGCAGGCCTGGCGCTTTCTCGCCGACTCCCGCGACCAGGCTACCGCCAAACGGCTGGAGGCGCTGGATGGTCCCTACAAGCTGTTCCGCTGCCACTCCATCATGAACTGCGCCGATGTCTGCCCCAAGGGACTCAACCCCACCCGCGCCATCGGCCTGATCAAGCAGCTGATGCTCAAGCGCCAGGTGTAGACGTGTCGCGCCTGCACTGGAAGTGCCGCCGCGGCATGCTGGAGCTGGACCTGCTGCTGCGGGGGTTTCTCGACAGCGGCTACGGCGAGCTGGATGAGGCGGGGAAGGCGGAGTTCGAGGCCCTGCTGGAGCTGCCGGATCAGGAGCTGTTCGAATTGCTGCTTGAGGGTGAGGGAAGGCTGGTTGAGGCGATACGTAATAAATTCACCTTGGGTGCTGCGAAAAAAGATTAATTGTCGGATTGCCTACATACACGGTAAAAAAATCAGTTAATAGAACTATAAGATTAATAACGAAAGCGGGGGAGTAGCATGCAAGGCAAGGTGGCGTTGATTAACGAAAATCGTGGCATGGTGGCGGCTTATACCGAGGCGGGCGACTTCAGCGTCTTCCACGTTGAGGGCGAGATGAGTCTCAACCTCCACGATGTGATCACCGGCGAGCTGGACACCACCGGCAGCGCCGAGATCGTCAACGAGACCGGTGGTTGCACCATCCAGGTCGATATCAAGGATGCCCACGACTCCCTGCTCGCCGCCCGCCGACACCTCGGCGTCTAGAAGCGGTTACGCCGCGCCCCTGAGGCTGCGCATCAGCCCGTCGCCGTGGTTGCGGCGCGGCTATCTGTTTCTCCATCTCTCGGCCGCCCTGGCCGTCATCTCCGCTCCACTCATCCTTTGGCCGTTGCTGTTGCCGCTGCTGTGGCAGGCCCGTGTACATTGGCGACGCCAGCCCGCCCTTAGCGGCGGTGGTGAGCTGTTGTGGGACGCCCAGGGGGAGTGGCTTGTCGGCGGCAATAGCTGGCACCTGGACGGCGAGAGCTGGGTGACGCCGTCGCTGCTGATCCTGAGGCTGCGCGGCGTGGGTGGAGTTCGGTCGCTGCTGCTCCCCGCCGATGCCACCGAGGCTGAGCCGCTACGGCGGTTACGGGTGAGGTTGAATCTGGAGGCGGTTTAGGCGCCGCGTTCGGCGACGAAGGTCTCCAGCTCCGCCGGGGGCAGAGCGCGGGCGTAGAGGAATCCCTGGGCCAGCTCGCAGCCGCTCTCGCGCAGGAATTCGGCCTGCTCTTCGGTCTCCACACCCTCGGCCACTAGCTCCAGGCCCAGGGTCTGCGCCAGGCGGATGATCGCCTCGGTGATGACGATGTCGTTGGGGTCGTCGGGGATGTCGCCAATGAAGGAGCGGTCGATCTTCAGGCGGTCGATGGGCAGGCGCTTGAGGTAGTTGAGCGAGGAGTAGCCGGTGCCGAAGTCGTCCACGGCGATATCGAAGCCCAGCCCCTTGAGCGCGGCCAGGCGCTCGACGCTGCGTACCACGTTCTGCATCACCGCGGTCTCGGTCACCTCAAGCTCCAGCAGCGCCATGTTCGGCGCGTAGTGCTCGACCAGCTCCCTGGCGGCCTCGACGAAGTGGGCCTGCTGCAGCTGACGTGCGGAGACGTTGAGGGAGATGCGCAGGTCGCTCAGCGGGCCGTCTCGCCACTGCCGCTGCTGTTTGAGTACCTCCTCCAGAACCCACTGCCCCACCTCCTCGATGAGTCCGCTCTCCTCGGCGATGGGAATGAAGCGGGCGGGAGAGATGGCCCCCTTTTGCGGGTGGTTCCAGCGCAGCAGCGCCTCGACGCCGCTGACGCGGCCGTCGTTTAGGTTCACCTGCGGCTGGTAGTGTAGCTCCAGGCCGTCGTTGGCCAGCGCCTCGCTCAGGGCCTTCTCCAGCTCCATGCGCTCGGTCAGCTTCTCGTTGAGGCTGGCGGTGAAGAACTGAATGTTGGCGCGCCCCTGATCCTTGGCGTGGTACATGGCGGTGTCGGCGTTCTTGATCAGGGTGTCGATGTCGATGCCGTCGTCGGGGAACAGGCTGATGCCGATGCTGGGGGTCACCTTGAGGCTCTCGCCCTCAATCAGGTACTCGGCGGAGAGCACCTCCAGCAGCTTCTCGGCGATCACCCCGGCACTGTCGCAGTCGGCCATCTCCTGCAACACGATGATGAACTCATCGCCGCCCTGGCGGCAGACGGTGTCGTCGCTGCGCACGGTCGAGGTCAGGCGCTCGGCCACCTGCACCAGCAGGGCGTCGCCGATGTGGTGGCCCAGGGTGTCGTTGATCAGCTTGAAGCGATCTAGGTCGATGAACAGCAGCGCCACCATCTCGTCGCGGCGCTTGGCGTGGGCCATGGCCTGCTCCAGGCGGTCCTGCAACAGGCTGCGGTTGGGCAGCCCGGTGAGGGCGTCGTGGTGGGCCATGTGCTGGATGCGCGCCTCCTTCTCCTTGTAGTCGCTGGCGTCGGAGAAGATGGCAATGTAGTTGCAGGTATGGCCGTTGTCGTCGCGCAGGGCGGTGATGGTGATCCACTCGGGGTAGACGTCGCCGTTCTTGCGTCGGTTCCATACCTCTCCCTTGTAGAAGCCCTTGGCCTCCAGCTCGCCCCACATGCGCTGGTAGAAGGTTCTGTCGTGGCGGCCGGAGGAGAGCAGGCTGGGGTTCTGGCCGATCACCTCCTCGGGCGGGTAGCCGGTGATACGGGTGAAGGCGTGGTTGACCGAGAGGATGCGGTTGTTGCCGTCGGTGATGACGATGGCCTCGCCGCTGTGCTCGTAGACCAGACTCCAGAGCAGCAGCTGGTCGCGGTCCTGCTTCTGCTGGGTGACGTCGTACATCACCACGATCTCGCCCTGGGACTCTCCCTCCTCGCTGCGTAGCGGCGAGCGGTTGATGTGCAGGAAGATGCGCTCGCCGTCGCGGTGGCGCAGGCTGACGTAGTGCTCCTCGTCACCGCCGTAGGGGGAGCAGACAGGGTGGTCGTGCTCCGCCGCGGGGTCGTCGAGGAGGGTGATGGGCTGTCCCAGCACCTCATCGTCGCGGTAGCCGAAGACGTTCTCCGCGGCGCGGTTCCAGGAGCTGATGCGTCCATCCAGGTCGGTGGTGATGATGGCCTCGCTGGATTGCTCGACGATGGTCGCCAGCAGGCGGTCGCGGTGGGCGTGCTCGCGGATGTTCTCGGTCATGTTGTGGGCCAGCGCCTCGGCCTCCTGCTGCAGCGCCAGGTTGCGCCGGTGCAGCTCCTCCACCATCAGCGCGTTCTGCTCGGCCATGCGCATGTCGTAGGTGAGCATCACCAGGGTGCTGATCAGCAGCAGCAGGGTGACCGAGGCGACCAGCGCCGCCAGCACCGAGGTGTCGATGCCGCTGGGAGCGGCCAGACAGACGCTGCCCTGGCGGAAGTAGGCCGCCTCCATGCCCACGTAGTGCATACCGGCGATGGCCACGCCCATCAGCACCGCGCTGGCGAAGTTCTTGCCCGAGAAGAGCAGGGGCTGCTCATCGTCGCGCTGGAAGGTGAGGTTGATGGCGAACAGCGAGGCGAACACCGCGATGGCGAAGGAGAGGGCCACCAGGGTCAGGTCGTAGTCGATGGCCGGCGACATGCGCAGCGCTTCCATGCCGGTGTAGTGCATGCTGGTGATGCCCAGCCCCATCAACACGGCGCTGGCCAGCAGCTGACCGGCGCCGCGGATGCCGTGGCGGATGAGATAGAGGGCCAGGCCGGAGACGAGGATGGCGATCAGCACCGAGGCGACGGTGATACTCAGGTCATAGGCCAGCGGGATCGGCAGGTGGAAGGCGAGCATGCCGATGAAGTGCATGGACCAGATCCCCAGGCCCATGGAGAGGGCGCCGCCAAGCAGCCAGTAGCGCGCCTTGGGCCCCTTGATGTGGGGGATCTTGGCGGCCAGGCTGAGGGCGGTGAAGGAGGCGAAGATCGCCAGCACCACCGAGAGGCTCACCAGCCAGATGTCGTAATAGGATTGCATACCCGTTTAGCCACCGTCCGTGGTCTGCCGCGGCGGGGTGAGGATGGAGTCGCGTGCCTCCTGGCCCTCGTCCGCCTGGGGGTGGTCGATGCTGTAGTGCAGGCCGCGGCTCTCGCGGCGCCCCTGCGCCGAGCGGATGATGAGCTCGGCCACCTGCACCAGATTGCGCAGCTCGATCAGGTCGTTGCTGACGCGGAAGTTGCCATAGTACTCGCCGATCTCGGCGTTGAGTAGCTCCACCCGGCGGCGCGCTCGCTCCAGGCGCTTGTCGCTGCGGACGATGCCGACGTAGTCCCACATGAAGCGGCGCAGCTCCTCCCAGTTGTGGGAGACCACCACCTCCTCGTCGGAGTCGGTGACCCGGCTCTCGTCCCAGGCGGGCAGCTCCCCCGGCATGGGGGTGTCGGCCAGGCGTTCGAGGATGTCGCCCGCCGCCGCCTCGGCGAACACCAGGCACTCCAGCAGCGAGTTGCTGGCCATGCGGTTGGCCCCGTGCAGGCCGGTGCAGGTCACCTCGCCGACCGCGTAGAGCCCCTCCAGGTCGGTGCGCGCGTGCAGGTCCACCATCACCCCGCCGCAGGTGTAGTGGGCGGCGGGCACCACCGGGATGGGCTCGCGGGTGATGTCGAAGCCGAACTCCAGGCAACGGGCGTAGACGGTGGGGAAGTGCTCCTTGATGAACTCGGC
>JBFFSW010000134.1:0-5000 GCA_041572195.1 Thiohalomonadaceae bacterium
AGGCGTGGCTCCGGGGCAACGGCCGCAATCTAGCCGGCAGCTGGTTCTACAGCGACTCCCACAACGACCTGCCGCTACTGGAGATGGTCACCCACCCGGTGGCGGTGGACGCCGACGAGACCCTGACCGACCACGCCGAGGCGCGTGGCTGGCCGCTCATCTCGCTGCGCTGAGGCCCCCTTGCGCCCCCTGCCGCTACTGCTGCTAAGCCTCGCCTCGCTGGCGATGCTCGCGCTCGCGCTGCTGAGTGGCAGCGTGGTGCTGGAGACCAGCGAGGCGTGGCGGGCGCTGATGGGTGAGGGCGAGCCACTGCACACCACCCTGCTCATGGAGCTGCGCCTGCCGCGGGCACTGGCCGCCTTCGGCGTCGGCGGCCTGCTGGCCATCGCCGGGGCGCTGATGCAGGTGCAGCTGGGCAACCCGCTGGCCGACCCCTATGTGCTCGGCATCTCCGGCGGCGCCGCGGTGGGCGCCCTGCTCTGCCTGCTGCTGGGGCTCTCGGGGCTGATGGTCAACGGCGGCGCCCTGCTCGGGGCGCTGGCCTCCACCCTGCTGGTGTTCGGCCTGGCCCGCGGGCCGGAGCCGCGCGCCGCCCCCGGCCAGGCCACCCGCCTGCTGCTGACCGGGGTGGTCACCGCCGCCGGCTGGGGCGCGCTGGTCAGCCTGTTGCTGGCCATCGCCCCCAGCGAGCGGCTGCACGGCATGCTCTTCTGGCTGATGGGGGACCTCAGCGGCGTGCGCCTGGCCTGGCCCGCTCTGGCGCTGCTGGGACTGGCCCTGCTGCTCTGCCTGCCGCTGGCCCGCTCGCTCAACCTGCTGGCCCGCGGCGAGTTGCAGGCCGCGGCTTTGGGGGTGAGCGTGCGCCCACTTCGCTACGCCATCTTCTTCATCGCCTCGCTGCTGACCGCCGGGGCGGTGAGCATCGGCGGCAGCATCGGCTTCGTCGGCCTGGTGGTGCCCCACCTGCTGCGCTTGTGGCTGGGCTCGGACCACCGCCTGCTGCTGCCCGCCGCGGCCCTGGGCGGCGGTCTGCTGCTGCTGGCCGCCGACACCCTGGCGCGCACCCTCATCGCCCCGCAGCAGCTGCCGGTGGGGGTACTCACCGCCCTCATCGGCGTGCCGCTGTTCCTCTATCTCCTGCGCCGTGAGGTGGGACGGTGAGCCTGCTTCAGGCCAGGGGGCTGAACATCACCCTGGGCGGGCGCTGCCTGATCGATGGGCTCGAGTTCGAACTCAAGCCCGGCGAGTTCAGCGTCATCCTCGGCACCAACGGCAGCGGCAAGAGCGCCCTGCTTCGGGTCCTGGCCGGGCTGGAGCAGCCCCATGCCGGGGAGGTGCTGCTAGATGACTCGCGCCTCTCCAGCCTACCCCGCCGCCACATCGCCCAGCGCCTAGGGCTGCTGCTGCAGGAGCAGCACGACCCCTTCCCGGCGAGCGTGCGCGAGGCGCTGCTGGCGGGACTGCATCCGCATATCGGCCCCTGGCAGCGCGAGAGCGCCGAACAGCTGGCGCGGGCCGAGACCCTGCTCGATGAGATGCGGCTGAGGACCCTGGCCGAACACCCCCTCTCCACCCTCTCCGGCGGCGAGCGCCAACGCCTGGCCCTGGCCACCCTGCTGTTGCAGAACCCGCCGCTGATGCTGCTGGACGAGCCCACCAACCACCTCGACCTGAGCCACCAGATCGCCGCCCTCAAGCGACTGCGCGCCCTGGCCGACGCCGGTTACGCCATCCTCGTGGTGCTGCACGATCCGACCCTCGCCGCGCGTTTCTGCGACCGCGCCCTGCTACTCTACGGCGATGGCCGCTACGAGTCGGGACAGGCGGGAGAAATGCTGCGGGCCGAGCGTCTGGGCACGCTCTACGGCCACCCGCTCACCACCCTGGAGGGGCCGCGAGGCCCGGTATTCGTCGCCGACTGAGGTGGCGCGCTTCACATATCCGCCATTAGCCGTACAATGGCGGATAGATAACAACGGAGAAGAGCATGGAAGGGAAAGCCATGCGGTTACGACCACACCAAGGCGACGGCGATGGAAGAGGCGTCGATAGTAGATGGTTGGCGGAAAGACTTTTGGACACACCATTCGGAAGCGAAATCGGCCCCCTGAAGCAGGACCCGGAGCGCGCCCTCGTGCTCTACCGGCGCATCGTCCTGTTCGGCTGCGCCACGGTCCTACTATTCAACATCGTCCACCTGCTCAAGGAGCTGTACGCGGTGGCCGCGATACAGATCCCGGTGCTGGCGCTCAACCTGCTGGTGATACTCTGGATCCGTCGCCCCGAACAGCTGCCGACGGCCATCAACATCACCATCGGCTCACTCTTCATCATGCTGCTGGGTACCGACATCGTCGAGAGCCTGGCCAACTCCGGACCGCTCTGGCAGGTGCTCTTCCCGCTCACCGCCTTTCTGGTCTGCGGCATGCGCAACGGCCTACGCTGGAGCATCGCCTACATCGCCTGCCTTGCCGCGCTGCCGCTGATCGAGCTGAAGTGGCCTGAGTTCACCCCCCACAGCGCCGAGCACCTGGCGGTCGGCGCCAGCAGCGTCTTCCACCTCAGCATCCTCATCTATATCTATGAGTACCAGCGCGGGCGCGCCCTGGAGGCCTTGGTCGAGGCCAGACAGAAGGCCGATGAGGCCAACCAGGCCAAGAGCCACTTCCTGGCCAATATGAGCCACGAGATCCGCACCCCCATGAACGGCGTTCAGGGACTGAGCAAGCTGCTGCTCAAACGCGACATCGACGACGAGGCGCGCCGCTACGCCGAACTGATCGATCGATCCTCGGAGAGCCTGCTCAGGCTCATCAACGATGTACTCGACATCTCCAAGATCGAGGCCAACAAGCTGCAGGCCAACCTCAAGCCCACGCCGTTGCGCTCGCTGCTGGAGGAGTCGCTGGAGCTGTTCAGTGTGCCCGCTGACAATAAGGGGCTGAGACTGGAGCTGAACTACCCGGAGGGGCTGCCCGAACGGGTGCACACCGACCCGTTACGCCTGCGCCAGATCCTCATTAACCTGCTGGGCAACGCCCTCAAGTTCACCGAAAACGGCACCATCAGCCTGAGCCTGAAGCCACGCGGCGCCTACCCCGAGGACCCGCACCTGCTGTTCATCGTGCGCGACACCGGCATCGGCATCCCCGAGGACAAGCTAGAGCAGATCTTCGAGCAGTTCGGCCAGGCCGATGTCAGCTCCACCACCCGTTTCGGCGGCTCCGGTCTGGGGCTGGCCATTGCCCGCGAACTGGCCCGGCTGCTGGATGGGGATCTGCGGGTGGAGAGCACCATCGACATCGGCTCCAGCTTCGAGCTAAGCCTGCCGCTCTCTCCGGTCGATGAGATCGTCCCCGTCGCCGAGACACCGGAGCCCAGCGATGAGGCCTGCATCAACGCCCACGTGCTGGTGGCCGAGGACAACGAGATCAACCGCCTGGTGGCGCAACGCTTCCTCGACGAACTGGGTTGCACGGTGGAGTGCGCGGCCGACGGCGAGGAGGCGGCGACACGGGCCCGCGAGGGGGGATTCGACCTCATCCTCATGGACCTGCGGATGCCGCGCATGGATGGCCTGGAGGCGACCCGCGCGATTCGCGCCGGGGAGCCCGAGGGAAGTCACACCCCCATCATCGCCCTGACCGCCAACGCCTTCTCCAGCGACCGCGAGGCCTGCCTGGAGGCGGGCATGGACGACTTCCTGGTCAAGCCGATTCAGCCTGAACAGTTGCGGAGGATGCTCTCGCGGTATGTCACCGCGGCGCAACGACCGAAACTTGAATTGCTACACAGCGTCAATGAATAAGCCCAATACGCCACCCATCCTGCTCAGCCTGCTGGGCATCCTCGCCATCGCGTCGCCGCCCTCGTTGGCCGAAACCGCCGCTGGCGACGACGAGGAGCTCGGCTCTCTGCTGCTGCTGCTGGACGAGGAGACCACCATCGCCACCAAGAGCCGCCTGAACGCCGACTATGTCCCCGGCATGGTCAACGTCCTTCAAGGCGATGAGCTAGAGGCGCGCGGCCTGCGCACCGTGTGGGATGCACTGGCGCTGGTGCCCGGCATCGACACCAGCTACGACGCCACTGGCGTGCGTCAGATCATTAGTCGTGGCGTCGGCCGCATCTACGGTTCGGGAAATATCAAGCTACTGCTGAATAACATCTCCATGAACTCCAGCGGCTATGCCCAGGCCAACATGCTGCTGAACATGCCGGTGGAACAGGTCGAACGGATCGAGGTGATCCGCGGCCCCGGCTCCGCGGTCTACGGCGAGTTCGCCTACGTCGGCGTGATTAACGTCATCACTCGCAATCAGGGGCGACGCATCAACGCCTCGCTGGGCGCGAACCAACTGCGCGGTGGCACCGCAACGCTGGCCTCCGCGAATGGCGAGGGCAGCGTGGGCTACCACCTGAACATCGGCGCCTGGAGCCGCGGCATCAGCGGAACCAACAGCGGCCTGGACATGTTCCACGGCGAGGGGCTGGCCGCCGACTCCAACGCGCCGGGCGATGTCGCCGACGCCATGGCGTTCCAGTCGCTGCTGCTGGGGGTCGATTACCGCAGCCTGGAGTTGAAGCTGAGCCAGTTGCAGGACCTCGTCGGGGATCACTTCGGCGTCAACTACCTGCTGCCACCGGGCGATGAGGGCGGCAGCCGCAACCGGCAGAGGGACTGGCAGCTGAGCTACCAGGCCAACCCCAACGACGATTGGGAGTTGAACCTCACCCTGGGCGGTAGCCGGACTGCCCGGCTACGTGACGGACTCTTCCTCGGCTACGCCGACGAACTCGATCCCCTGCTCTACGGCCACGACATGCACTACGGCGATATCCACTACCGCGAGAGCCGCGGCCACCTGGGGCTGGACGCCCATTGGCGCGGGCTCAGCGATCACAAGTTGCTGCTGGCGCTGGAGCACTCCAGGACACGCATTGATGAGGCCTCCTGGCGCTTCTACACCGACACCTACGAGGTCACCACCTACGCCTTC
>JBFFSW010000135.1:0-4996 GCA_041572195.1 Thiohalomonadaceae bacterium
AAGATGTACGTGGACGAGCACGACATGGACGGCAACGTCATCAAGCAGCACGAGCTCGACTTCGGCTACTCCATGATGCTGCCCGCCTTCAAGGGCGTGGACGCGGTCAACGCCGTGGGCGAGGACCTGGTCAACCCGCGTGGTTTCGTCAAGGTGGACGAGTTCCAGCGCAACCCCAAGTGGCAGAACATCTACTCGGTGGGCGTGGGCATCGCCATCCCGCCGGTGGAGGCCACCCCGGTGATGTGCGGCACCCCCAAGACCGGCTACATGATCGAGTCCATGGTCACCGCCGCCATCCACAACATCGCCCACGACATCAAGGGCGAGGAGCCGGAGCATGTCGGCACCTGGAACGCCATCTGCCTGGCCGACATGGGTGACACCGGCGCCGCCTTCGTGGCGATGCCGCAGATCCCGCCGCGCAACGTCTCCTGGATGAAGAAGGGCAAGTGGGTGCATCTGGCCAAGGTGGCCTTCGAGAAGTACTTCATCGGCAAGATGAAGAAGGGCTCCAACGACCCGCTCTACGAGAAGTACATCCTCAAGGCGCTGGGCATCGAAAAGCTCAAGTAAGTCACACGAAAGGGGCGCTCGGCGCCCCTTTTTTTATAAGTTTTATTAATCTCCCATCTGTTTGACAGGTGTGTCATGTCATGACAACATGACATTCATGTCTGACAAACCCGCCAAGCGTCCCTCCTGCGAACAGCTCATCAACATCATCCCCGATCCCTTCGTGGTCATCGACCGTGATTACCGCATCATCGCCGCCAACCGTAACTACCTGAACCATTACGGCTATAGCGACGAGAGCGAGGTGGTCGGCAGCTTCTGCTACAAGGTCTCCCATCACGTGGACGCCCCCTGTAGCCAGCACGGCGAGCACTGCCCGCTGGAGACGGTCTTCAGCACCGGCCAGGCCACCCAGGTGATGCACATTCACTACGACTGTGGCGGCCACGAGGAGCATGTTCAGCTCCACTCCAACCCGCTGTTCGACGACGAGGGCAACGTGCTCTACGTGGGGGAGTACATCTTCCCGGTCTCCAAGCCGGGGGAGGATGCCTTGCTCATCGGCCGCTCGCGGGCCATGCTGCGCATGAGCAGCCTGTTGCAGCGGGTCGCCCCCACCAACACCACCGTGCTGCTGCTGGGCGAGAGCGGCGTCGGCAAGGAGCGCATCTCTCAGTACGTGCACCAGTACTCGCCGCGGGCCAACATGCCCTTCGTCATCGTCGATTGCGGCACCCTGGGCGAGAACCTCATCGAGAGCGAGCTGTTCGGCCACGAGAAGGGGGCCTTCACCGGCGCCCACGGGCGCAAGAAGGGGCTGTTCGAGGCGGCCGACGGCGGCACCCTGCTGATCGACGAGATCGCTGAGCTGCCGCTGCCCCTGCAGACCAAGCTACTGCGGGTGCTGGAGAGCGGCACCATTCGCCGCCTCGGCGGCACCGAGTATCTGCGGGTGAACGTACGGGTGATCGCCGCTACCAACAAGAACCTGCAGGAGATGGTGGCCCACGGCGAGTTCCGCCAGGATCTCTACTACCGTCTCTCCGCCTTCCCGGTGAACATCCCCTCGCTGCGCGAGCGTCCCGACGACATCGCCTCCCTGGCCGAGCACTTCCTCGGCCAGATCGAGGACGGCGACCGCTACCTGCCGCTCAGTCCCGAGGTGATCGAGACGCTGATGGCCTACGACTACCCCGGCAACGTACGCGAGTTGCGCAACATCATCGAGCGCGCCGCCATCCTCGCCTACGGCGAGGAGTTCATGCGCCCCGAGCACATCGTCTTCGAGAGTGCTCCCAACCCGGCCCAGGCTCGAGCGCGGGAGCAGTGGGAGGAGCCGCCCGGCATGCCCGAGCCGCGGCGCGAGGCCCTGCTGCAGCGTGCCCGCGGTCGTCTCGATGATGAGACCATCCTCGCCACCCTGGCCGAGTGCGATGGCCACCGCGGCCGCGCCGCGGCCATGCTGGGGGTGAGCGAGCGGACTCTCTATCGGCACATCAAGCGCCTGCGGGGCGAGGATTAGACGATAAAAAAGGCCGCCCGAGGGCGGCCTTTTTCGTTGCCGATGAAGCCTGACTTATTCGGCGGCGGGCTTGACGGTGGGCAGGCCGAGGATCTCCCAGCTCTGCATGCCGTCGCGGTACCACTTCAGCTTGCTCTCCGGGTAACCCATCTTGCGCAGGGCGTCGATGGCCAGCGGCGACTGGCCGCACCACATGCCGTTGCAGAACATTACCAGGGTCTTGGCCTTGCTGAAGTCCCAACCCTTGTCGGTCTCCTCGGCACCGAAGGTCTCCAGGGCGTCGGCGATGGAGACATCGGAGGCCCCCTTGGAGCGCACCACGTCCTTGAACGGTACGTTCACGGCGTTGGGCAGGGTGCCCTTGGCGACCCAGTCCGGGGTGCGAGCGTCGACGATCATGATGGAATCATCGCTGCCGGACTTTTTGATGTAGTCGATCACCTCCAGCTCCGCGACGGTCTCCACATCGCCACCCAGGGAGTAGGGACGGATGCAGAAGGGCGGGCAGGGGCGGGAGGTCTTGGCGAAGGCGGCGTTGACGGTGTTGTTGGTGTCCTGGTTGCGGACGATGGTGAAGGGTTGGCCGTGGTGCATCACCTCGACGCTGGCCATCTTCGGGGTCATCTTCACCTTGATGTCGGCGGCGGCGGCCTGCTCATCGGGCTTGGTGTCGTTGCCGCCGCAGGCGGCGAGACCGAGGCTGAGAGAGGCGGCCAGAATCAGTTTGGGAAGATTGCTTATGTTCATGTATGACTCCTGAATATCGTTTTAATTATTTAATCGTTACAAATGCAAAAAGGGGTGGCCGAGGCCACCCCTTAATCACCCAAGCCTCAGGGCTTGACGGTGGTCAGGCCCAGGATCTCCCAGGTCTGCATGCCGTCGCGGTACCACTTCAGCTTCTCGGCGGGGTAGCCCAGCTCCAGCAGGGCGCCGATGGCCAGCGGCGACTGACCGCACCACATGCCGTTGCAGAACAGCACCAGGGTCTTGGCCTTGCTGAAGTCCCAACCCTTGTCGGTCTCTTCGGCACCGAAGGTCTCCAGGGCATCGGCGATGGAGACATCGGAGGCGCCCTTGGAGCGCACCAGATCCTTGAACGGCACGTTCACGGCGGTGGGCAGGGTGCCCTTGGCGGCCCAATCCGGGGTACGGGCGTCGACGATGAGGATGGAGTCGTCGCCGTCGCTGGCCTTCTTGATGTAGTCGATCACCTCCAGCTCGGCCACGGTCTCGACACCGTTACCCAAAGAGGCGGGACGGATGCAGAAGGGCGGGCAGGGACGGGAGGTCTTGGCGAAGGCCGGGTTGACGGTGTTGTTGGTGTCCTGGTTGCGCATGATGGTAAACGGCTTACCGTCGTGCATCACCTCGACGCTATCCATGCCAGGGGCGATCTTCACCTTCAGGCCATCGCCTTTGCCGCCATTGCCTTCGGCATGGGCGCCGGCGGTAAACAGCATGGCGACGCTCAGGGCGGAGGCGGTGATCAGGCTCTTGAGTTTCATTAGACAGAGTCTCCTTCGGTTGGATTGTTGCTTTTATAGTAGGGCTACAACGTAACGGAGGCCCTAGTGGCCTCCGTCGTAATAATGATTATGTTAGTCGCACTCCGGCTCGGCGCCACCCGCGGCATCCTTCTTTTTGCCGTTCTCGGAGCTTTCCTCCGCGCCGTTGTCAGCGCCGTTGTCGTTGTCGGCGGCGATGGCCTGACCGCTGAGGATCGGGGTGGCGAGCAGGAGAGCGAACAACAGGGTAAGAAGCTTTTTCATGACTCCTCCATTGGAGGCCGCTACGTGTGGCGGCATGGGTTTAATCAGACAACCTTAAAACAGCTTATTGGACCGATAATGCAGAGAATCGGTTCGCATTACAAGTCCACACGAAACGCGGGAAATACGCCGCGCTAATTACGGATATTGAGCAACATGCGTGCCAGCACGAAGGGGAGGGGTAGGGGCGTGAAACAATGGGCAAAAAAAAAGCCGCGCCCTTGCGTGCGCGGCAAACACCACAGTTTGGAAGGAGGAGGAGAATCAGCGCCTGGCGGGGTTCCGCAAGGGGGACCTCATCTCTCGCAGTTAGCTTTGCAACGGCCATGCCAAATCATTCGTGGCGTTATTATGACTTGTGAAACAAAGGCTTATAAGAATATGCTAATTTATAAGACACTGATATGACATGACATAATGTCAGTTGTGACATGTCTGCGCGTCTGTCATGTCATGAAATGTCAGTATCGACATCCTTTCCCTGGGTGCTGACGCCGATGAGGGAGTAAGCGGGACACCAGCCCATCACCGCGGTCGCCAGCGGCAGCATGCCGATCCAGGCCCAGATGGGACCGCCCATCACCGCCCAGGCGACGAGCGCCGCGCCGACGATAAGACGCAATCCCTTGTCGATCAGGCCGATGTTCTTCAGATTCATGGGGCAGACTCCTCAATGATTTCATTATTTACTAATCAAATTATAGATGAAATCGGCACGGGTCGGCCGTGTAGGAAAATGCCCTCAGCGATTGTGGGCGAGGGCTGATAGCGCCGCCCTCGTCTCGTCGATATGCTCGGTACACCTTGCGTTAGGCAATTCGTGGATACGATAACAATGAAAACCACCCTTACCATCCGCCCCGCCGCCCGCGGCGGCAAGTACCTCGGCCACGACGCCGCCAACACCGATAATCAGAGCGCCCTGGTGCTGCTTTTGGACCCGAACACCGGCGAGCGCATCGATCACGCCTACGCCATCGCCTCCGACAAGGCCGCCGCCGGCCCCGAGAACCTGATGGAGCCGGTCGGCCGCGCCGAACCCTACGCCGTGGATGGGCAGAGCGTGAAGGTGGAGTTCGAGCTGGACATCGACGCGCCGACCAACCTGCGGGTGCTGGTCTTCGGTCCGCTCAAGCACCCTGAACAGGCCCGCGCCGCCCAGGCCGACATCACCCTGCTGCCGGGC
>JBFFSW010000136.1:0-4983 GCA_041572195.1 Thiohalomonadaceae bacterium
GTACCCACTCCAGCTCCTGCTTCATCGCCTTGATGCGGGCCTGTTCAGACTTCTGTTCCTGCTCCAGGCGTTTCTCTTTCTGTTCCAGCCAGGAGGAGTAGTTGCCCTCCCAGGGGATACCGTGGCCGCGGTCGAGTTCCAGGATCCAGCCGGCGACGTTGTCGAGGAAGTAGCGGTCGTGGGTGATGGCCACCACGGTGCCCTCGTAGTCGTGCAGGAAGCGCTCCAGCCAGGCGACGGATTCGGCGTCGAGGTGGTTGGTGGGCTCGTCGAGGAGCAGCATGTCGGGCTTCTCCAGCAGCAGCTTGCACAGCGCCACGCGGCGGCGCTCACCGCCGGAGAGCTTGGAGACATCGGCGTCCCAGGCGGGCAGGCGCAGGGCGTCGGCGGCCACCTCCAGGTGACGGTCGATGTTGTGGCCGTCGGTGGCCTGGATGATGTTCTCCAGCCTGGCCTGCTCGGCGGCCAGGGCGTCGAAGTCGGCGTCCGGCTCGGCGTAGGCGGCGTACACCTCGTCGAGGCGCTTGAGCGCCCCCTTCACCTCGCCGACGGCCAGCTCGATGTTGCCGCGCACGTCCAGCGACTCGTCCAGCTGCGGCTCCTGCGGCAGGTAGCCGATCTTGATGCCGGGCTGCGGCCGGGCCTCGCCCTCGATCTCGGTGTCGATGCCCGCCATGATGCGCAGCAGGGTGGACTTACCGGCGCCGTTGAGGCCGAGTACGCCGATCTTGGCACCGGGGAAGAAGGAGAGGGAGATGTCCTTGAGGATTTCGCGCTTGGGCGGAACCACCTTGGAGACGCGGTTCATGGTGTAGATGTACTGGGCCATGGCTGTGGGCTATCCCGTCATGCTGATTGAATTGCGTGCATTATAAGGTGTGTTGGCCCTTGCTTGTACCCGCGCGGTGCCGGGCATAGGATAGTTGCTTCAACGGACCGCCCCCGGAGGGGACGCCGATGGACGATCAACCACGACTGCTGCTGTTGCTGCCCGAGGAGGATGCCGGGGAGCTGGAGGATGCCTGCGCCGGGCTGGCCGTGTGCGTGCGTGCCGACGCCCTGGAGGTGGGTGAGTGGGTCGCGGTGGTCAGTGACGAGCCCCGCGGCCGCGCCCTGCTCGGCACCCCCGGCCTGCCGCCGCTGCTGTTGCTGGTGGAGGAGGCGGGACCGGAGGCGCTGCAGGAGCTGCTCGCCGCCGGGGTCTTCGGCGTGCTGCGCCGCGGGCGCCTCGACTATCTCTCCAGCCTGCTGGAGCGGCTGCCGTGCGGCGAGCGGCGGCGCAGCGTCGACCGTCAGCAGGGTTTCCTGCGCGAGCTCTACGACCATATCGGCGAGGTGTTCTGGCTGATCGACGCCGAGCGCTCGCGCATGCTCTACCTCAGCCCCGCCTTCGAGGCTATATGGGAGCGCCCGCCCGAGGAGCTCTTCAGCGACCTGGGCGCCCTCTTCGAGACCATCCACCCGGAGGATGTGGAGCGGGTGCAGGCACGGCTGGAGCAGGGGGGCTGGGCCGGTTTCGACCTCGACTACCGCATCCTCCTGCCCGACGGCGACTGCCGCTGGATCGCCACCCGCTCCTTCCCCATCCGCGGCGCCGACGGACGCAGCGTCCGGGTCGCCGGGGTCTCCCGCGACATCAGCGAGGCCAAGCGGCTGGAGCTGGAGGGACGCACCCTCAACCGTGCCCTGGAGCAGACCGCCGACGCGGTGATGATCACCAACACCGAGGGGATGATCGAGTACGTCAACCCCGCCTTCGAGGCGATCACCGGCTACGACCGCGAGGAGGTGCTGGGGCGCAACCCCAACCTGCTCAAGTCCGGGCTGCAGGACGAGGCCTTCTATCGCCAGGTGTGGCGCAGCCTGCTCGGCGGGGTCCCCTACAGCGACATCTTCATCAACCGGCGCAAGGACGGCGACCTCTATTACGAGTCCAAGACCATCACACCAGTGCGCGACGAGCGGGGCGAGATCACCCACTTCGTCGCCACCGGCAAGGACATCACCGCCCGCCTCAAGGCGCAGCAGCGCCTGCACCGCATCGTTCACTACGACGCGGTCACCGGCCTGGCCAACCGCATCCTGCTGGAGGAGCGTCTCGGCCGCGCCACCCTGCAGGCGCGCCGCCGTGGGGGGATGGTCGGCATCTTCCACATCGACCTGGAGCTGGGCGAGCTGCTCGGCGGCGGGCGCAGCGCGGTGGGTGAGCGCGAGCGGCTGTTGCAGCTGGTGGCCGGCAGGCTGCAGGAGGGGGCGGGCGAGGGGGATACGGTGGCCCGCCTGGAGGGGGGACGCTTCGTCATCCTGCACCGTGACGCGGGCGGATTGGGCGAGATCGAGCAGGCGGTGCGGGCATTGGTGGCCGCCTTCGCCGAGCCCTTGCGCGAGGGGGGGTATGAGCTCTATCTCAGCCCCAATATCGGCATCAGCTGCTACCCCGGCGACGGCGAGGAGACCGCCGAGCTGCTGGCCCATGCCGAGGCGGCCACCGAGGCGGCCCGTCGCCAGGGCGGGGAGCGCTACCGCTTCTACCAGGCCGGGGAGGCGCGGCGTGTTGGCGTGCCTAAAGTTCCCTGATATGCTGCCGATAGAAAAAACCGGACGACGCTAACCCCTTGTTTGGGCTGAGGTGTGGCGCGACCAACGGAAAAGAATAATATCGATATCAATCATACGCTTTGATCGGCCCGGGAAGAGCACCGCAGTCGGTGCGCCGAACAGCGTGGAGCGAGAGTCCCCGAGAGGGGAGAGGTAGTACAGATGAAAGTCAGCGGCGCCATGCGCGATATGTCCATCCAGTCCAAGATCAACCTGATGTTGGCCGTGGTCTTTACCCTGATCCTGGTCTCCACCATCTGGCACACCATCGAGTCGGAGAGCGAGCTGGTGTTGCACGTGGTGGAGCAGCAGACCAAGGATGCCGCCGACGCCTACTTCGACAGCATCAACACCATGATGATCACCGGCACCATGGACCAGCGCGAGGTGCTGCGTGAGAAGATGCTGGCCCGTCCCGGGGTGCTGGAGGCGACCATCATCCGCGGCGATATCGTTAACTCCATGTACGGCGAGGGTAACCCCGAGGAGCAGGCCCACGACGACTACGACCGCCGCGCCCTGGGCGGTGAGGCGATCATGGAGGTGCGCGAGGTGAACGGCGAGCGGGTGCTGACCGTGCTCAACCCGATGTTCGCCAGCTCCGACTACCGTGGCACCAACTGCCTGCTCTGCCACCCCACCGACGAGGGCAACGTCCTCGGCGCGGTGCGCGTCAGCTACTCGCTGGCGTCCCTGGACGAGCAGGTCAATGACAACCTGCTGACCAGCGCCATCATCCACATCGTCCTCTACATCATCGCCTTCGTGCTGGTGGTGCTGATGTTCAAGCGCCTGGTCACCACCCCCATCGCCCACCTGCGCACCACCATGGAGGAGATCGAGCGCGACTCCAACCTGGTGCACGAGATCGACATCGAGCGTCGCGACGAGGTGGGGGCCATGGCCGAGGCCTTCTCGCGCATGGTGGCCCAGTTCCGCGAGGGCATGCTCGGGGTACGCTCCTCCACCGAGAATCTGGTGGGCGCCGCCCAGCGCATCGCCGGGGTGGCCGAGGAGACGGTGCGCGGGGTCGAGCAGCAGCGCCTGGAGACCGAGCAGGTGGCCACCGCCATGAATGAGATGAACGCCACCGTGCACGAGGTGGCGCAGCACGCGGCGCAGACCATGGAGGCCTCGCGCGGGGCCAGCGAGGAGGCCAACAAGGGCGCGCTGGTGGCCACCGAGGCGCTGGGCGGCATCGAGATGCTGGTCAGCGAGATCGAGAAGTCCGCCAGTGTGATCCAGAAGCTGGACCAGGACAGCGAGAACATCGGCGCGGTGGTGGATGTGATCAAGTCCATCGCCGAGCAGACCAACCTGCTGGCGCTCAACGCCGCCATCGAGGCGGCCCGCGCCGGCGAGCAGGGTCGCGGCTTCGCGGTGGTGGCCGACGAGGTGCGCACCCTGGCCTCGCGTACCCAGAGCTCCACCGCCGAGATTCAGTCGATGATCGAGAAGCTGCAGGCCAACGCCCGGGCCGCGGTGGATGCGATGGGCGCCTCCCAGGCCAAGGCCCAGGAGGGCTCCGAGATGGTGGAGGCCTCGGCCGAGTCGCTGGGCACCATCGCCGGCGAGGTCTACACCATCAACGACATGAACACCCAGATCGCCACCGCCGCCGAGGAGCAGTCCGCGGTCGCCGAGGAGATCAACCGTAACATCGTCAACATCAGCCAGGTGGCCGAGGACACCTTCGATGGCGCGCGCAAGACCGCTGACACCAGTGACGAACTGGTGCGCCTGGCCAACGAGCTGGAAGGGCTGGTCTCACGCTTCAAGCTCTAGGGCGGGGGCGCCTGGCTGAAAAACGGCGCCCCGGCGCCGTTTTTTTATCGTGTTCGCCATTGAAATATTAGAGTTTGCTAATATATCTCCCTGTGCTAATATCCACACACCGCGATAAGGATTAGACCAAAAGGGGAAGTTCCATGCGCACTTTGCGTTCCGCCATCATCTCCATCGGCCTGATTGCCAGCGTCCCGGCGTTCTCCAGCGAACTGGAGAGCGTCGAGGCGCAGCGCCGCGTCGTCGCCCACGAGCAGGTATTCGACGCGGTGATCGAGGCGGTCAACAAAGCCACCGTCTCGGCGCGCACCGCCGGTACCGTCACCCACGTCTATTTCGACGTGGACGACTACGTGGAGAAGGACAGCGTGCTGGTGCGCTTTCGCGACAAGCAACAGCGAGCCGCGCTGAAGGCGGCCGAGGCCAAGTTTCAGGAGGCGGATTCGGAGTTCCGCCGTGCCACCGACCTGCTGGAGAAGAAGCTCATCTCCCAGGCCGCCTTCGACAAGGCCGAGGCCGCCATCAAGGCCGCCCGCGCCGAGCTGGAGCAGGCCCAGGAGCAGCTCAGCTACACCGAGGTGCGCGCCCCCTATAGCGGCA